>JAHDBK010000047.1 GCA_020630455.1 Saprospiraceae bacterium | reverse complement strand
AATAAAGATAAATTAATAAAAAGATAAAGAATGTTCTTTATCTTTTTATTAATGTGTCTTTAATTATTATTTTTAATTGAATATGAACACATTTATTATTTATATTTGATAATTCAATTCGTTATTAAATATATGAAACGACTATTATTCTTTTTTTATTTAATTTTTATTTGCCAATTTCTTGAAGCACAATCAAGTAATTTATTGGATATATTAGAACCCAATCAAACTCAGATTCATTTCCAAAATACTTTTACAGATACAGATGATAGAAATATATTTTTAAGAGGAATGCCATACTTATATGCAGGAGGAGGAGTTGCTGTTGGAGATATTAATCAAGATGGTTTACCAGATTTGTTTTTTACTGGTAATGAAGTCCCTTCTAAATTATACCTCAATCAAGGAAATTTAAAATTTAAAGAAGTAACAAAGGAGTATGATATACCATTAACAAATGCTTGGTGTACAGGTACAGTAATGGCTGATGTCAATGGTGATGGTTGGTTAGATATCTATATTTTAAAAGCAGTCAATAAAGATGAAAATGATGGTGGTAATTTATTATTAATCAATCAAAAAGGAAAAAAATTTAAAGAACAGTCTAAACAATTTCAACTCAATTTGAATGGCCGTTTTTTATCAGCATCTTTTTTTGATATGGATAACGATGGAGATTTAGATGTGTATCTTCCAAAATATCCTGATGGGAGTGCAAAGAATAGCGATATTTCTATGGATTTTAACAAAGTCCATGAACCTCAATTTGGTACAGATTTTTTATTGGAAAATATAGATAATCAATACTTTAAGGATATTTCTAAAGAAGCTGGAATTCTAGGCGAAAATGGATTTGGAATTTCTGTTATTACCTCAGATTTTAATAATGACGGATGGACGGATATTTATGTAGGTAATGATTTTATAGATAGAGATTATTTTTATATTAATAATGGTGATAAAACTTTTACAGAGTCCCTTAAAGAGCATTTTCAACACAGTTCTTTTTTTACTATGGGAGCGGATGCAGCTGATTTAAATAACGATTTGTTAGTTGATTTAATGACCTTGGATATGAATCCTGATTCTTTATCTAAGTTTAAACTCAATTTTAATTTTTTAAGGTATGAATTGTATTTAAAAACGAATCAAAACTATTATTACCAAAATCCTAAAAACACCCTGCAAATTCAAAATAAAGATGGTTCTTTTTCTGATATTTCAGATATGAATAAAACCGCTTTTACAGATTGGAGTTGGTCCACTTTATTAGTCGATTTGGATTTAGATGGTCTCAAAGATATATTTGTTTCTAACGGAATTAGAAAAGAACTCATCAATCAAGATATCTATATTCAACAATTAGATTCTATTGTGAAAAGTCAATTTGAAGGCGATTGGTCTAAAGTAGATAAACCATTAATTATTTCATATCTGCCTGACCAAAAAATGAAAAACTATTTCTTTAAAAATAAAGGAAATTTACAGTTTGAAAATGTATCAGATTCTTGGCTTCAAAATGAATTATCCTTATCTCATGGTGCTGCTTTTGCCGATTTAGATATGGATGGGGACATGGAAATCATTACGAATAATATGAATGATACCCCTTATATTTATAAAAATAATGCAATTGAAAATGGTGCAGAATTTATAGGTTTTTATTTTGAAAATTATGCTATTCCAATAGGTGCTCAATTAATTTTAAAAACTAATCAAGGTCAATATTTACAAGAAATTACTAATGCACGAGGGATTCAATCTTCTTCTCAATATCTAGCCAATTTTGGTTTGAAACATGGCGAAATACCTCTATCTTTAAGACTGACTTTACAAGGAGAAGATAAATCTTATGTATTTGAAAATTTAGAAAAAAATCAATACCAATTATTAAATATTAATAAAAAAATAATAAAAAAACCTTTTGATAAAAATATAAGCTCCAAGCAAAGTTTAGAAAAAATTCATTCCTACTTAATAAATCCAAAAATTCAATTAGAATATTTTAAGGAACAACCTCTTTTGTGGAAAACTTATCAAAACCTAAACCCTATTATTGAAGTTATAGACTTGAATGAAGATGGTCTTTCTGACATTATTGTTGGTTCTTATGGTGAACAAGCATTAGAAATTAAAATTCAAGATAAAAAAGGTAATTTTGACTCCCATTATATTAATGAAGAAATAAATTATACATCAAAAATTGAATATATAGACATCAATCAAGATGGTCAAAAAGAGTTGATTGTCGCTTCAAAAGAATTTATGTTTAAAGAGAAAAGCGATAAAGATATTTCTTTTTGTAATCAATATCATTTGAGTTTTAAAGGGAATAATTTAGATATTGAAAAACAAGATTTATTTAGCTTTGATTTACCTATTCAAGAATTAATTTTTCAAGAAGGAAAATTATATATTTTTGATGCCAATACAGTTTTTAATTTCCCTAAAAACTCATCTTGTTATTCCATTGATTTTTCAAGTAATACCGCCAAAAAAATCTTTGAATTAGAAAAAGGTATCTTGAATCATATCAATGTTTTTGATTATAATAATGACGGAAAGCAAGATTGGATTGTATCTTCAGATTATGCACCTATATACGCCTATATAAATGTGACTAATAATGATTTTAATGATATAATCAATATAACGGAAAGGCATGGATTTTGGTCTAAGACATTAAATACTAATAATGGAGACTTATTGGCATTAAACATGGGGGAAAACATTCGCTATAATCTTCAAAAAGAAGAATCAATTGTACTCATTAACAAAGATTTTAATCAATCCACTAAAAAAGACTTGTTGACTTGTATTAAATCAGATGGTTTATATTATCCCATTTATTCTTATGTTGATTTTATTAAAAATTTCCCTTTTTCTAGAAAGAATATGTATGGTCCATTAGAATATGCTACCTATGATCTAGAACGAATTTTTCCAAAAGTAGAGATTAATGATGACGATTTGTGGAAAGTAAATGATATTCAATCTAAATTAATAAAAGATAAAGAGATTCCTTTATCTTTTATCTGCCAATCTACTTGTTTAAATGATGTGTATTTAGACGAGGATATATTAATTGTAGCAGGAAATTCTCATGATTATTTGCCAGATGTCAGTCAACAAGATGCGATGGCAATAGGTGTTTTTAATATAAAAGAAAATGATAACTTTACTATTGAAAATGATGACATAATCAATGCAAATGGACTAGCTGCTTACCAAATTTTTAAAGCAAATTTAAACAACAAAGAACAATTTATTATAAATACAAATAATGGAATTTACATATTAAAAAAAGATGAATAAATACATAATATTACTTTTAATTTGCTTATTTTATGCCTCGTTTTTAAATGCTCAAATGACAGTTTGGGAATATGAATTATTAGATGCTACATCCTTCGCTTCTATGGGATGTGTTGATATTAATAATGATGATATTCAAGATGTAATAATGGGAGTAGGAGGGGATATAGATGACAACAGACCCAAAGGAGTTATTGCT
Source organism: Saprospiraceae bacterium (assembly GCA_020630455.1). Classification (GTDB taxonomy): domain Bacteria; phylum Bacteroidota; class Bacteroidia; order Chitinophagales; family Saprospiraceae; genus JAHDCE01. Next base: position 9,955 of record JAHDBK010000047.1, on the reverse strand, counting down.
TTAGATGGAGCTGATGGAACTTTAATTTGGTCAGTTTTATCTGAAGAAATTAATCAAATGTATTCCATTCCAGAATGGATTTATATTAATACTGATAATATTCCTGATATTGTAATGGGGGGTAGAAATGGGCAATTATTCGCCTATGATGGAACAGATGGTACAGAACTGTGGGCATTTGATTATGAAACATTTTTTCCAGAAGCCATAAAAGAAATGAATTTCTATGCTTGTCAAAATGTAGGTGATTTTAATGGTGATGATATTGATGATCTTTTGAATATGAATGGTGGAACAGGCTTAGATAATTTTAGGCCTGCTGCTAGATTAATGTTAATTAGTGGTGCAGATGGAACGGTAATACAAATGGATAGTGTACCTGACTTGATTGAATCTTATTATTCCCCTCATTTTTTAGAAGAAAAATATCAAGCGAATCAACCCATCTTTTTTGGTACAGGTGGAGAAACTTTTCCAGGTAAATTTTGGAAAGTAGATTTAGATGATTTCATGAATAATGGTCTTTTAAATGCAGATATAATTATGGAAAGTGATACCAAAGGATTTATAGCTGTAGCTAGTCTAGTAGATATGGATGGGGATAATTTATTGGATTATTGTATCCCTTCAATTGATGGACGATTGACATTAATTAGTAGTGCGAGTAATGAGACGATTTGGGAAATTGAGAAAGTAGGATTTGAAAATTATGTTTCTCCTTCCGTAGGATACCTAAATGGAGATGAAATTCCTGATTTTAGTGTCAAATTTCATCATGGTGAATTCCCTGCTTATGATTACTTTTTAAGGGCATTTGTAGATGGACAAAATGGAAATATTATCATGGAAGATACCTTTTATAATTTTTCATTCTACTCAGATTTATTAGCGGATATTGAATTAAATGATGGGATAGACGAAGTTATTGTTCTAGATGGAATGAATCCTATGGAACTTAAATATTATAATACAGTAACAGATGCTTGGACAGTTATTGAAAGTTTTCCTAATGCCATGAATTTAGCTTCAAATCCCTATATCGGTGATGTAGATAATAATAACCAATTAGATTTGCTAATATCATATACCGAAGGAGATAATCTCAAAATAAAAAGATATGAATTCAATCAATCAGGAACGATTTCATGGGGCAATTATTTTGGAAATGATGGAGATGCAGTTTTTTCCGATAATTTAATTTCAAATATTTTTAATATTATAAATAATAAAGAGTCTTTGTTATTAAATGCTTATTTTGATAATGGAATATTGAATTGGAATGTAGAGGAATTGACTAGAAATTCTCTCTTGCAAATATATGATATGTCGGGTAGATTAATCCATCAAAATATAACAAATGAAAGCAGTGGAGAAATTCATTTGCCTCAATTGAATAAAGGTCAGATTTACAATATTATTTATATGAATCAGAAGCAAATTGGTGTTAAAAAATGTATAGTAAGATAGGATTGTTTTTTATTTATATTTTAGCTTTTGCCAATGTTTTTTTTACATGTGAAAATAAGAAAACTTCAGATGTTAATGTTATAGTTTTTCTGAATAATGAATGTCCTATTTGTCAAAAAGCAAGTTTATCATTAAGGCAATTAGAGGAATACTCTAATGATATTAATATTAAAAATATTCAAATTCAATATGTTTTTAATGCCAATATCTCAGAAAAAGAAATTACCAATTTTTTAGATAAATATCAATTAAATAATCATAACTTTATTATTGATAATAATAATATTAATAGTAAAAAATACAAAGCAACGATTACTCCTGAAGCATTTATTTTAAAAAATAAAAAAATATTATATCAAGGTAAAATTGATGATATGTACTTTGCTTTAGGAGTGAAAAAACAAGGAGCTATCACTAATTATTTATTAGAAAATATTCAAAGTTTAAATGATAATAATACTTTAAAATATGAAAGCAATGATGCAGTGGGTTGTTTTATTGAGTAGCCTTACATTTTTGATTTTTAGCTGTAAAAACAAAAAAGAAATCACAGTTCAAAATCATCAAGAAATTATTGATGAAAACATTAGCTATTATAGTCATGTCGCTCCAATTATTTATACCCATTGTATTCAATGTCATTCAGATAAAGCTAATAAAGTTGCTCCTTTTTCTCTTACGACATTTGAAGATGTATATAAAAGAGCAGAATTTATAAAAGAAGTAATTCAAAAAAGATATATGCCTCCTTGGCCTGCCGACCCGTCTTATAGTTATTTTAAAAATGAAAATATATTAACTGATGAAGAAATCAATACCATTGTACAATGGGTTGATGAAGGTAAAATAGAAGGCGAATTCCGAGAAATCGATGGCAAAAATGACAATAATGAAGAAAAAGAAAGTCCATTCCTAACTTTAAGTATGAAAGACACTGCTATCATTCAAGGAGATAATCAAGATTATTTTAAAAGATTTACGCTTAATGGCTTGGATGAATTTAAAAATTCCTTCAAAATAAAAAAATATCGTTTTGTAGCAGGAAATAAAAAAATAGTTCACCATACAGAATTATTAAAGGCAAAAATTGAGGGAGATAAAAGCCTTGAAGAACTATTATATGAAGCCGATAATGCTTATATTGATAAAAAATTACCTTTTTATGATTTTGATTTTGTAACAGGATGGTTCCCTGGGATTATTGATGAATATTTTCCAAAAGGTATTTATGCTGAAATAGAACCAGATAATGAATATTTTTTCTTGATTCACTATGCTCCAACACCTATTCAAGAAGAAGATTTTTCTTATTTAGAAATGTATGCCTATGAAAATGAAAATGATGCCAAAAGGAAAGCCCAAAGTTTTGGTGTTCACGGTCATAGCCATGTAGTAGGGGAGCCATTTTTGATTCCAAAAGATGAAAAAAAGACCATCCTAGCAAAAAAACAAATACAAAAAGACATATCAGCCTATTCGCTTTTTGTACATTTACATCATATTGCCGAGAGCGTTTTAGCTTATGCAATTACCCCAGAGAATGAAAAAATTCCACTAATTAGAATTAATCAATGGGATTTTGATTGGCAAATGGAATATAAATTTGAAGAATTTGTAGTACTTCCTAAGGGAACCAATGTTTATTTTGAAGTAGTTTATAATAATACCTCATCAAATCCTGAAAGAACTATGCCTCCTAGAGATATACCATATTCTTTTGATGCAGATGATGAAATGATGGAGCTATTTTTACATTACGTAGATTACGAAGAAGGAGACAAAGGAAAAACAATTGATTGGTAAAAGTATATTTATTTAAATATGATGTATAAAAATTTGTTAATATTATTTCTTGTATTAATCTTTATTAATTGCAATCATAAAAATATTTATATTAATAATACAATAAATGGTAAAACACTCAATGCCAATACTCGATTGATTGAACTCAATAATACCTTAACCGAAGTTTTGGTCAAAGACCAGTTCTCGCCACCCGTTGCTTCGCGAATATATGCATATTGTAACCTAGCATATTATACATCATTGAATAATAAGGATAAATCAATTACAAAACACATCAGAGAATTCGATATTCCAAGACCTGAATTGGAAAATATAGATGAAGCTTTAGTCGCTTCAGTTTGTTTTATCAAAACAGCAATGGAATTGACCTATTCCGCTAAAGAATGGAGGAATGAATTAATAAGAGGTTTTGAAAATTCAAGTGATGCAGAAAAGATAAGAATAAGTGCTTCTTGCCAAGACTATGTCAATCAATTTATGCAATGGGCAAATAAAGATAATTATGGAAAACGCTTAGCTTATGAAAGATATTCAGAAGATACAGCCGTTGAAAAATACAAACTAACGCCTCCAACTTACAAAGAACCTATAGAACCACATTGGGGAACAATTAGACCTTTTTTTATACATAATATTAATGATTTTTCTTGTGATTATCAAGAAGAATTTTCAGCATACTTTCAATCTGATTTTTTTAAAGAAAATAAAAATTTACATACCAAATCAAAAGAACTTAGTGACGAAGAAATAGAAATCGCATTATTTTGGGATTGCAATCCCGTTCAAGTAGATATGATTGGACATGTAATGAAATACAGTTTTAGAATGACTCCTTCTTCTCATTGGATTTGTATCTTAAATCAAGTAGCAGCAAATCAAAAAATACCGCATTTAGAGTTGTCAAAAATATATGCAATATTAAGCATGTCTATGGCAGATGCATTCATCGTTTGTTGGAATGATAAGTATAAATATAACACCATTCGTCCAGTTACCTATATAAGAGAATATATAGATGAAAATTGGTATCCAGTAATAGAAACACCCAATTTTCCAGAATACCCAAGTGGTCATTCAACTGTATCCAATACCGCTGCTTTTATATTGACTCATTTTTTAGGTGATAATGTTCAATTTGTAGATGCTAGCCAAAAACAATTTGAAGTAGCTGATAGGTCGTTTTCATCATTTAAAGAAGCTGCTCAAGAAGCAGGAATGAGTAGAATATACGGAGGAATCCATTATGAACAAGCCATTTTTGATGGTTTGGAACAGGGTGAGAAGATTGCAGAATATATTCTTGAAGTTATATAAAAGAAATAGATATTATTATTTGTTCTTGATTAATATTCTTAATATTACAAGAATTTTAGCATTTACATAAAATAACAAATCAGTTTTGAAGCTATTAAATCAAATATTAAATCAAATAGAATCATCCAAATTTAATTTGAGAGATTATAGTTTCTCACTAGCCTTTATATTATTTGTAAGATTATTATTAGAAAATTTGTCTAGTGGTACTGGCTTTGAATTCGGTTCATTTGGTAAATATATGGGTCTACATTCTGTTATTTGGTTTATATGTTTAAAATTATCATTAGCCTTAGTTCTTTCAATTATTACTAAAATTCCTATTTTAAAAACGCTAAATACATTATTAATTTTATTTCCTGTAATTTGGATAGCCCCATCTATTGATATTATCAATTCTCAGGGACTAGGGAATCATATGACATATTTACATGTTCAAAGTTTAGAAGAAAGTATTCAGGTTTTTATAAGGTTTATGCAATCTGACCATAAATTAACTACTGCTACTATTGGATTAACGATAGAAGTCGCTATAATTCTTTTAGGTATTGGATTTTATGTTTTTTTAAAAACTAAAAATATTATTAAATCATTTATAAGTATTTTTATTTCATATTTGATAATATTTTTATTTGCTATTTATCCTTTTATGGTAGATTCATTTTTTGCTTTAATTCAAGTGCCAGCAGATATGTCTTCAGAGGGTTTTGGTCAATTGTCAGTTTTTAGTTTATTAGTTATTTTTTATTTACTATTGATAACAGTTTTTTATGGGAGTAATTCTAAGCAATTTAAATTAATAATTAAAGATATAAGACCATTAAGAATACTTCATTATTTGACTGTTTTTATTCTAGGAGTCAGTTTATTATTTCCTAGGTATAGAGCAGAAATAGATGCTTTATTATTGTCAAAGTTAATTGTTCTATTCTTTTCTTTTGTATTTGCAGTTGTTTATGCAATAGTTGTCAATAATATAGAAGATATAGAAATTGATAAAGTTTCAAATAAAGAAAGACCATTAGTCAAAGGAGTAATAGAAATAAATAAATATAAAGAAATAGGTACATCTTCTTTTATTATATCAGCTTTTTCTTCATTATTTTGTGGATTTTATAATTTTTATTTTTTAATGCTTTTTAGTCTAGCTTACTATGTATATTCTACTAATCCAATAAAATTGAAAAGAGTTCCAATTCTTTCAAAAATGCTTATCGGTTTTATTTCATTTAGCGTTTCTCTTTGGGGTTTTTTATTCTTTTCAACTGATGGAGTTGATGCAATTTCTAGGTACCCTTATGAATATGCTCTATTTTTTATAGTTTCTGTCGGATTAATGGCAAACTTTATAGATTTAAAAGATGTAGAAGGAGATAAAAAAACAAATATTAAAACACTTCCTGTAATTTTAGGACTAAAAAAATCTAAACGGATTATTAGCCTTTTTTTTATATTAGGATTTACACATATTTCATTTTTAGTCAATAAACCTATTGTTTTTTATTTATTACCGATTAGTCTAATTCCTGTATTATATTTTTTAAATAAAACAAATTATCAAGAAAAATATGTTTTCATATTCTATATTTTAAGTCTTTTAGGTATGAGTATAATAATATGGAGTATTAATTCTCCATTTTCTCCATTTTTTGATATTGTCCAATAAAATTCCTTTTATTAATGAATAATAAAATTTCAAAATTCCAATTAATTTGTTTTTTTTCAATATTATTTTTGATTTCATGTCAATCAGATAATTCATCAATTGATAAACCTAACAGCTCATCTATTCCTCAGAATATTGATTTAAATTATGTAAGTTTACAAAAAGCAGCTATCAGAGCTTTGGATTATTTTAAATGCAATTATGATAATATAAATAACCCAGATGCACTTGTTATTTTAGAAGAATTACAACAGTTATATTCATTAGATTTTAATTTAGAAAACAAATTGGAAAATGAAAGATTTAATGATTTTAATAAGATTTTAAAACGGCTATACCAAAAAGAATATGTTCTAAATAAGAATGATTATGAAACATACTTAGCTAATGTAAAAGAAAACTTCAATAAGTATTCTGTAATGGCACTTTACTGTGACTATTATCCCTTAGAAAATGATTTTCTAAATATTCTACAAGAAAAGATAAATATTGGAGGCTATGAAACAACTCACGCTGGTTTTCAACTTCAAATAGCTTTGAATAATGGTTGTTTTAAAGAAAATGATAAGAGAATTAAAGAGCTTAAAGATTTATTGAAAATTAAATTAATTGAAACAGTCGAAAATGAAGGAATCACAACCGATATAGGTATCGAAGCAATTGCAGTTTTAAATTATATTGGATTTAAAAATGATAAGAAAACAGAATGGTTTAAGCAAATAATTAATAATCAAAATTTAGATGGAGGTTGGTCTCCCAAAAAAGAGATTAAAGAATCTCATCCTCATACAGCAGGCTTAGCTTTATGGATTATTCTTGAAGAATTGTATGAGAAAAAATTAAATATTTATGAAGTAGAAAAAGATTCGTATCAAAAATTAATAGAAAATGAAATAACTGTTATGAATCAAGTATTATACTTAGTTATGTATTATCAGTATAAAAAGTTTGGTATTAAATGGGCGAATTTGCCCTTGTTTCAAAAATCTTTTGATAAATATAATGATGGAACAACTCCTTTTTATAAAATGTATTATGGTGTTTTAAGTCCTTGTTATAATAAATCGTTTAATGATATTGATAAGTTTAGTTCTACTTCTTATGTATATGAAAAGTCAAGGTATAGTTTATACGGATTATATTGTGATCGTTTAGAGGGAATTGATAATTTAATTCCAGCTATTGATAATATTAAAAAATATAAGGATGATGAAATTATAGATTTTATTTTAATGATTGAGTGGATGAATGAAAATAATTGTAAAGAAATTGATATATCTAAATATAAGAAAGAAATTATTTTGAAATTAATTCAAAATATTGAAAATAATTTATCCATTAATAGAGGTACAGCAATAGAATCTATTGCTATGTTATATTATTTAGGACAAGAAAAGTTAGTTAAGAAAGAATGGATAGACGAAGCTATTTATTCTTTAAATAATTTTTCTCAAATTTATGAAAACACTCCGATTAAAGATCATAGACCATTAGTTTATGGTTATTGGATATATCTTGAAAATTTAAATCCAAAAGTTAAGCATGTACAATGGATAGATACTTATTGATATTTATACTAATTTTTAATTTAAATTGTAAAACAAATCAAGAGGATGCTTCACATATTCCTGTAGATACAATTGATAAAACCACTTTTAATGGTACATTCAGAGATTTTGGTCAAATTCATATTACTAAAGTTTCATCTTCTATTTTTTTTCCAAAAACAAGAAAGGAAGTAAAAGCTCTTATTCAAGAAGCTATTAATAATAATAAAAAAATTAAAATAAAAGGTAAAAGTCATTCCATGAATGGAAGTACAGTCCCATATAATTATGAATGGTGGTTAAGAACAGATTCTCTCAATTACTATTCATTTGATAAAGAAGGGAGTATCAATGTTGGAGCAGGTATGAGAATTCATGACATTTTACCAGTTCTTTTAAAATATGGATATAATTTACCTGTTATTCCAGGTGGAGGAACAGGTATTACAGTTGGAGGATTCATTTCAGCAGGTGGATTTGATAGAGGTTTAGAAGAATGGAGAGCACCGTATGGTGGTTTTTGGGAAAATGTAGAGAAAATTACTCTTGTTGATGGAAATGCAAGAATCCATAATGTAACTAAAAAAGATTTTTTATTTTCATATCTTTTTGGTTCAATGGGACAATTAGGAGTAATTGTAGATGTAGAATTAAAAATAGTGAAAGACCCTAATTATATGACTGAAAATATTTATCCATTTAATGAAAAAGGTATTATATCAGATGGATATTTTGAAAAAACATACCCCAATGATAATGATGTAGTTTATGGCAAATTATTTGAATCAATGTTTTGGTATTCCTTTTTTGGAGATATTGATAAAAAACAAGAAATTTTGAATGATTTAAATTTTCTTAAACAATACCATCTTCAAAATTCTGAATCTGAAGTACAATATAATTTTAAAGGATTCAATATTCCTATTATCAATTTTCAACCTCCTTTAGTCTATCCTAAAGATGAGGCTTTTTTCGGTTGTGCTCTACAAGTATTTCATAAAAAAAGAGCAAATTCAGAAAATGGAGTGATTCAAGACATGTATGAAATAGCCAAAAAAATAGGATTAGAAAAAGGGTATTCTAGATATATACAAGCGGAGTATTTTCCTAAAAGCCCTTTAGAATATGAAATGTATTTTGGTAAAGAAATTTATTCAACGTTTTTTCAATTAAAAAAGAAATACGATAATAATAATGTGTTAAATCCTAATGTTGTGTTTCCAAATTACAATGATTAAAATATAAATTTATCATATCCGTATCATAAAAATATAATTGATTTTGTGATTTAGCAGCAATTTTAATTCTATTACTTTTTTTACTATTTAATAATAAAAAATCTTCAATTTTAGTATTTATTTCTTTTGTTTTAATGCTTTTTAAAATGCTCTTTTTGAGAGATAAATCAATTTCGAATAATCTACAGTTTTTAGGATTCCATGTTTTTAAAAATATTTTTTTTCCTTTCCCTGAATCAATAATGTACAAATCTGATTTATTGAAGTTTGATAAAAAACTTTCTTTATATATCGTTTGACCTATGCTTAAATCAAATATGCTTAAAGCTATGGAAGAATCTTTTTTTTCTTCAATTAAATTGATTAATAATGGATTTTTATTATCATTAAAAAAATCAAATGTTGAAAATATTTTAGAGGTTTTAAAATCTAATTTATTCTGTGCTACTATTTGTTTAAATTCATCATCTATAATAACCACTTTTTGACTATCCAATAAAGTTATAATTTCTTCATTATAATTGGAGTTCATATCTAAGTTGTTAATAATCTTTAAGTCTTTAGCATTTTCTATTGGCTTAATAATCTTTGGATTTTCAAAATTTCCCAGATTATCGAAATTATATTTATAGCCCCATGAAACAGAATCTATTTTTGGAAATATTATTTCATATTTATTTTTTTCTATTTTTTTTATAAGACATCGCTGATTAATAACTGACGGAATTTCAATTTTTATAAAATCTTCTTTTTGAAATTTTTTATATCTATTATTTTTTAAGAAATAAAAATAATTATAGTCTTTAATACCACTTATTATTATATAGTCTTGTTTATATATAACATCAATTTATCGAAAAATTCAAAACTTGAACCATTAATGGTTATTTGACTTAGATGAAAATGGGTAGTCTTTT
>JAHDBK010000610.1 GCA_020630455.1 Saprospiraceae bacterium | reverse complement strand
TAAAGGTGCAGCCACCGTTAATAATGGAATTTTTAGCTTTTCTTTTGTTATTCCTAAAGATATAAATTATACCTTTGGCCTCGGAAAAATAAGTTACTATGCCCATGACAGTCAGTCGGTTGATGCGGCTGGGTTTTACGAAAAGATTGTCATAGGTGGAACAGACGATAATGCAATTAATGATGATGAAGGACCTGATGTACAGGTCTTCATGAATGACGAAAATTTTGCATTTGGAGGGATTACAAATCCTAATCCTGTGCTTTTCGTTCAGTTAGAAGATGATATTGGTATCAATGTTGTAGGAACAAGCATAGGTCACGACATGACGGCTATCTTAGATGAGAATACATCTAATACTTTTGTGTTAAATGATTTTTACGAAGCTGCTTTAGATGACTTTAGAAAAGGAACTGTAAAGTATCCTTTATATCAGTTACCAACAGGTAGGCACTCAATAAAGGTTAGTGCTTGGGATGTAGCAAACAATATAGGAGAAGGGTTTACAGAATTTGTTGTTGCAGAAAATGCAACTGTAGCTTTATCTCATGTCCTTAACTATCCTAATCCTTTTACTACAAAAACAAGTTTTCAATTTGAACATAATTTACCTGCTCAAGTTATTACGATTCAAATTCAGATTTTCACAATTGCTGGTAAACTTGTCAAAACCATTCAAGAAGAAATCTTTGCTAGTGGTTTTAGAATTAGTGATATAGAATGGGATGGCACAGATGATTATGGTGATAAAATTGCCCGAGGAGTTTACTTATATAAAGTAAAAATTGCAGGTGACGATATAGAAAGTGGTCGAGTCAAAGGAGAGAGCGACTTTGAAAAACTTGTAATCCTTAGATAAACAAAATTATACAAATCCATATAAAACAAAAAGGACTAGTATTTCAGATAACAACGTAAAAATAATACAATCAACATATTACTAATTACAAAAAGTCTATATGAAGCATAATTTACTGTCACATTTTATCTAAAATTCATTTTTTTTTGAATTAATTAAATTACAATATGCTATCATTATTTTATATTTGCGAAATTAAAAAGAGAATTAACACACCAATTATGAAAAAGGTATTTTTTGGAACATTCATATTCAGTCTCTTGATGACCTTGAGCTTCAATGCAAATGCTCAATGTTTTCAGGACGAAAACGGTAACTCAGTCACTGTTGACGGTGTAGATTGCTCAAATACAATCATTACTGCAGTACCTTTCTTAAGAATTATACCTGACGCTCGTTCTGGGGCAATGGGAGATGTTGGACTAGCTATTTCTCCTGATGCTAACGCTATGCACGTCAATCCTTCCAAGATTGTATTTGCAGAGAACGACTTAGGGATTTCTGTTACTTATACACCGTGGCTTCGTTCACTAGGACTACAAGATATTTATATGGCTTATCTTTCGGGCTATAAGCAAATCAACCAAGACCAAGCAGTAGGTTTAGGACTTAGATATTTTTCTTTAGGAGATATTCAATTCACAGATGATAATGGAGAACCTATTGGTCAAAACCGCCCAAATGAGTTTGCAATAGATTTATCTTATGCTAGAAAGTTAACAGACAATCTTGCTGCTGCTTTGACTTTAAAGTATATATACTCCAACTTAGCTAGTGGTCAATCTGTAGGTGGAAATGTTATCGAAGCTGGTCAATCTGTTGCTGGTGATGTATCTGTTACTTACGAATCACCTTTAACTATCTCTGGTAATGATGCTACGCTTAGAGCGGGTTTAGCCGTTACAAATATTGGTCCTAAGATTTCTTATACCAACTCTATTAATAAAGATTTCATTCCTACAAACTTTGGTTTAGGTGTTGCTCTAGACTTAAATATAGACGAGTTTAATTCCTTTTCTTTTGCTGTAGATATGAATAAATTGCTTGTTCCTACACCAATCCAAAGAGAAATCATTCAGCCAGATGGTACAAGGGTAGAAAATCCTGATTTTGATACAGACAGCAATGGTGTTCCTGATTTCAAGGAAGAATCTCCAATTGGTGCTTTCTTTGGCTCTTGGGGTGATGCTCCTGGAGGATTCAGTGAAGAAATGAGAGAATTGATGTGGTCTTTTGGTGTAGAATACTGGTATGACCAGCAGTTTGCTGTACGTGCCGGG
>JAHDBK010000046.1:9347-13657 GCA_020630455.1 Saprospiraceae bacterium | reverse complement strand
ACAGAATCTGTTTCATTAAACGCAAACACACCTTTCTATTTTAATGGAACTTTATATTCTAATACCGGAGTTTATTATCAAACATACAATGGCGTATTATATGAGATTAATATTATTATTGATGAAAATATTAACATTAATCTTGATAATTCAGTAACTGAAAATGAACATTCATTAACAGCCAATGAAATGGATGCTACTTACCAATGGATAAATTGTGATACAGGAGAAGTGATAGAAGGAGCTACAAATCAAAGCTACTCACCAGATGTAAGTGGCAATTATGCCGTACAAATTACACAAGGAAATGAGGTAATTACTTCGAATTGTTACAATGTAATTTCTGTTTCTAATATTAATATTTTTGAAGAAAACATATCTATTTTCCCTAATCCCAACTTGGGCAATTTTACTATCGAATTAGGAAAAGAATACCAAGAGTTAGAAGTAGAATTATACAATATAACAGGTCAATTAATAAAGAGTTCTCTTTATAATTATAAAAATATTATTCAATATAATATTAATAATCCTTCGGGTGTTTATTTTATTAAAATTAAAACATCAGAAGGAGAAACAGGGGTGTTTAAGATTATTAAAAATTAATCTAAGGTCTACAGAAAAATTTAGGTATATTTTAAAAACTCTAAAGGTTGCAATTTTTCATAATTTGCAACCTTCCCTTCCTTATTTTATCTATTAATAAGATAGTAAACATTATAATTAAATTAATGTTTTAAATAAAAACATTTCAACAATTTTTATTAAAAAATAAACTTTCTTATTTTTGAACATCTTTAAACTAAATCTTAAATCATGAAAAAGAATTTATGGGCATTACTTGGCATTGCTATTGTAATGACAATATGGGCATGTACTCCTAAAATTAGTGATAGTACTATTGAAGAATCAGTTAAAAACACAGAAGAAATGGTAGAAAATACTGTTGACGAAGCAAAGTCTTATGCTTATGATGTAGTAAATAATGACCCACTTGGTGTCAAAGTTCATACCTTATCGAATGGTATGAAAATTTATATGAGTGTCAATAAAAATGAGCCACGTGTGCAAACAAATATTGCAGTTCGTGCAGGTTCTAAACACGACCCTGCTGATGCAACAGGGCTGGCACATTATCTTGAACACATGATGTTTAAAGGTACGAATAATATCGGTGCATTAGATTGGGATAAAGAGAAAGTGCTCTTGCAAAAAATCTCTGATTTATATGAAAAACACAGAGGTGAAACAGACCCAGAAAAACGCAAAGCTATTTATGCGGAAATTGATAAAGTTTCTAATGATGCAGCAAAATTAGTAGCATCAAATGAATATGATAAAATGGTTTCTTCTTTAGGAGCTAAAGGAACTAATGCATACACTTGGGTAGAACAAACAGTTTATGTAAACGATATTCCTTCAAATGAATTGGAGCGTTGGATGAAATTAGAGTCTGAAAGATTTAAAATGTGTGTGTTGAGGTTGTTTCACACGGAGTTAGAAGCGGTTTATGAAGAATTTAATATCAATCAAGATAGAGATTTTCGTAAATCAAATCAAGCTATTAGAGCCACTCTTTTCCCTAGTCACCCTTACGGAACTCAGACTACAATTGGAGAAGGTGAGCATCTTAAAAATCCTAGTCATGTAAAGATTCAAGAATATTTCAATATGTATTATGTGCCTAATAATATGGCATTAGTATTATCAGGAGATTTTGACCCTGATGAAGTAGTAGCTATGGCTGAAAAATACTTTGGTGATTATAAAACTAAAGAAATGGATAGGCCTAAGTTCAAAGCTCAACCTGCTATGAAAGCTAGAGTACAAAAAAATGTAATGGGAACTCAAGACCCTTATATTGATATGGCTTGGAAATTTGACGGTGTAAATTCTGCTCATCCTTTAATGCTAGAATTGATTACTGGAGTAATGTATAACAGAAAAGCAGGTTTATTAGATATTAATATCAATCAAAAACAAAAAATGCTAGAAGCAGATGCTTGGGTTTGGCCTTATGAAGATTATTCAGTTTTTGGTCTTTTTGGAAAGCCACGTCAAGGACAAACTTTAGAAGAAGTGGAGTCTTTATTAATGGCAGAATTAGAAAATTTGAAAAAAGGTAATTTTGAAGAGTGGGTTATTGATGCAGTTATAAAAAATAAAAAATTGAGCGAAATTCAAGGAGCAGAATCTAACCAAGCAAGAGTAGGAGCAATGACAAATGCATTTATTGTAGATATGCCTTGGAAACAATATGTTAATCGTTATAATAATATGAGTAAAATTACCAAACAAGATATTGTTGATTTTGCTAATAAACACTTAAGAACAGATAATTATGTAGCTGTTTATAAAGAAAGCGGCAAAGACGAAGGTGTCATGAAAGTAGATAAGCCTACCATTACTCCTGTTTCTGTAAATAGAGAAAATCCTTCGAAATTTACAGCAAGTTTCATGGCTGAAGAGTCCGCTACATTACGTCCAGAATTTATCGAATATAATAAAGAAATTCAAAAGCAAGAGCTTCAAAATGGATTAGTTCTTGAATATATGAAAAATGAAAGTAACGAATTATTTACTTTGATTTATAGTTTAGAAATGGGTAAGAATCACGACAAAAAATTACCTATTGCTATTGATTATTTACCATATTTAGGAACAGATAAGTATACGGCTGAAGAATTACAACAAGAATTTTTTAAATTAGGACTTAACTTTAGTGTAAATAGTGGTGCAGAAAGATCAAGCGTTGTATTGAGTGGATTACAAGAATCATTTGAAGATGGTGTTAAATTATTTGAACACATTCTTAGCAATGCAAAAGGAAATAAAGAAGCTTTGGATAATGTAATCGCTGATATTCTACTAAAAAGAGAAAATGCTAAAAAAGATAAAAACGTAATTCGTAGAACTGCTATGGGTAATTATGCTCGTTATGGAGGAAATTCTCCTTTTACAGATGTGTTGTCTGAAAAAGAATTAAAAGCAATTACTCCTGATGAATTAACTAAAAAAATTGCTTCTATTACTTCTTTCGAACATAATGTATTTTATTATGGTACAATGTCTCAATCTGATGTGGCAGGATTTTTAAAATCTAATCACAAAGTGCCTGCTGAAATGAATGCCCTTCCTAAAGGAAAATCATACGAAGAAGTAGGTGGTACTAAAAATGAAGTATATTTTGTAGAGTTTCCAATGGTTCAAGCAGAGGTATTAATGATGTCTAAGGGCTCAGAAAAATTCGAAATAGATGAGTATGTAATGGCTGAATTGTATAATAATTATTTTGGGTTTGGATTGTCTTCTATTACGTTTCAAGAGATTAGAGAATCTAGAGCATTAGCTTATTCTGCATATTCCTATTATGGCTCTCCTGCTAAAAAAGATAGAGCTCATTACTTCCAATCTTATGTGGGCACTCAAGCTAATAAATTAAAAGATGCCATCGCCGCTGTAAGAGAAATAGTAAATGATATGCCTGTTTCTAAAGATCAAATTATGATGGCTAAAAACTCTCTTATCAAGCAAATTGAAACAGAGAGAATTGTAGGTACTAATAAATATAGTCAATATAAATCTGCTCAAGATAAAGGCTTAGATTATGATATCAGAAAAGCAGTATATGATAAAATGAAAAGTGTTACAGTTGATGACCTTCTAGCTTTCCAAGAAAAGCATGTTAAGGATCGTAAATTCGTGGTGCTTGTTTTGGGTAGTAAAAAGGATATAGGTGAAGAAAACTTAAAATATCTTGAAACTTTAGGTGAAGTTAAAGATTTGAGTTTAGAAGAATTATTTGGGTATTAATCTTAAATATTTTCTTTAAATAAAAAAGGGTTGACGATATAGATTGTCAACCCTTTTTTATAAAAACAGCTACTCTGTAAAAGAGTAGCTGCTAACAATTTAAAACACAATATGAAAAATCTACTTTACTATTTCACTTCTATAGTTTGAGACCAAACTTCCTTTGCTAATTTTGGAATATTAACATAAAGGACTCCATTCTTATACTCTGCAGAAATATTTTCTTTGTCAACATATTCAGGCAAAGTAAATGTACGTTTTAGTTGCGAAGAATGAAATTCTCTTCTAATATACTGGTCTTTTTCTTCTTCTTTTTCTTCTTGTTTTTTTGTCTCAATCGTCAAATATTTCTTTTCGACATTAATGGAGAAATCTTCTTTATTTCTTCCTGGAGCTGAAAGTTCTAGAAGATAATTTTCTTCTGTTTCAGCTATATTTGCATTGAACCTTCCGTATTGAAGAGGATGCATGTCTCTACCTGCAAATGCTTGGTCAAA
>JAHDBK010000046.1:0-9247 GCA_020630455.1 Saprospiraceae bacterium | reverse complement strand
TCTTTCATAGTGGCACTAAGCGTATTGCTGTCTAGTGTAGTAGGTATTTCAAATCTTTTTTCAAAATGGCTGAAATCAAATTCTTTTCTTAAATAAGAATTGTCTTTTGATTCTTTTTCTGATTTAATAATCAAAATATTTTTTTCAATTTTAATTTCAATGTCTTCTTTAGACAAACCAGCCAAAGCCATTTCAATTTCTACATTATCCCCTTTATTAATTATATTGTATTTAGGAGCATTAAGTGTTGTTTTAAATTCATTTAATATTGAATTAAATGTTTTGTAGTGTTTTTTGTTTCTAGGATGATAAATTGAATAAAACATATTTTTTACTTTTTTATTTTTAATAATGAATAACAACTTTATCTCATCAATAGCTATACCAAGCCAGATTTTAATGCTAAATCGTCATTTCTATTAAAAATAAATGACATAAAGTCAGTTTTTGATTTTTAAAACTGACTTTATGTCTGTTTTTGTTTTTTGTTGTGAATAAAATTGATTTTATAATCACTCTATACAAATAGAGTATTATATTCGTTTTTTAGAAAGATATGTATTTGATTTTATAAAAATAGCTTAAATAATATGCAAATAAGCATTAAAGAATTATCTGCTTTAGTAAATGGTGAAATAGTTGGAAATCCAGATGGAATCATAAAGGCTCCTGGTAGAATTGAAGATGCATCACAAGGAGAAATTACTTTTTTAGCCAATTTAAAATACGAAAAATATATATACGATACACAAGCAACAGCAGTATTGGTATCTAAAGACTTTCTTCCTAAGAAAGAAGTTAAAACTACACTCATTAAAGTAGAGAATGTCTATGCCACCATCACTTTTTTGCTCAACCATTTTGGAGGTAAAGTTGAAGGCAGTAATGAACACTCTAAACATTCTTTTATAGATGAGTCTGCTGATTTAGGTAATAATGTAAGTATAGGGCATTTTAGTGTTATTGAAAAAGATTCATCTGTAGATGAAAATACAATCATTTTTCCGCAAGTATATATAGGTGAAAATGTAAAAATAGGTAAAAACTGTATTTTGTATTCAGGAGTAAAGGTAGGGAAAGATTGTGTGATTGGCGATAATTGTATCATTCATCCTAATACAGTTATAGGTGCGGATGGTTTTGGCTTTTTACCAAAAGAAGATGGTTCTTATGAAAAAATTGCTCAAACTGGAAATGTAATATTAGAAGATAATGTTGAAATAGGAGCTAATTCTACGATTGATAGGGCTACAATGGGTTCCACGATAATTAAACAGGGGACTAAAATTGATAATTTAGTTATGATTGCTCATAATGTAGAAATAGGTGAGCATACAGTAATCGCAGCTCAAGCAGGTTTTGCAGGTAGTTCTAAAATAGGGAATAATTGCATGATAGGTGGACAAGCTGGTTTTGTAGGTCATATCCAAGTTGCAAATGGAACTAAGGTTCAAGCTCAGTCTGGTGTCAATAAAAATATACCTAATGAAAATACGGCATGGTATGGTTCTCCCATTTTGCCTTATAATGATTATCTACGTTCATACGCAGCCTTTAGGAAACTTCCACAATTACTGAAAAAAATTAATGATTTAGAAAAGAAACTCAAAGATTTAGAATAGAAATATATTTTAAACATACTCTAAGGTAAAGTTGAAATCACATCTATATATTGTGTTTGATTAGTTACGACATTATTGTCGCCACAATAAGCTGCTAAATCATTTAAAGTGTTTTTTCTGTCATTGAAACTATATGGAGCAGTAGCATCAACTGCTTGGCAAGGCGGACGATTTTCTAACCAATTAATTTTGTAACCTTGAGCTTGATTCGCTGCTTTAAATAAAATTTCTTGAGTGCCTTGAGGACTGAAAAGAAAGTTTTCGCAAATCATTTGAGATGTATATTCATCTGCCTCAAAAACCAATTCTGCATTATAACTCATTTTAGATAAATACCCTAACACCTCATTCAGCATCACATCACTTCCATTTATCATGTCAATAAAAATGCTTGTTCCGTATCCTTCTTCATTTACTTTATCTTTTAGTTTTTCCATTATAATGCTTAAATTGTAACGACTATTTTGGTTTTCTCTATCAACATAATAGCTGTCATGAGCCATTAAAGAAAATAACTGGTGACCACTTTCTATAAACTTGAGCATTTCTGAAGTAATTACAAATTTACCACCTGGTAACATATAAGCATTTAATTCATTGTCTTCTAAAACAATAGGCTCCCAATCAAATTCATTAATAATTTTCGTTTGAGTTTTAACCATAGAAGTCACAGTCGTTAAATAACCATAAAGCTGTGGATAATCATTAGGAGATAAATAATTGGACTGAGCAGTAACAACCTCATACAAACGATCCCCAAGTTCACGTTCGTTTTGTACAGTCATTGTAGGATTAATTTCGTCAGGATTGACATCTCTACAGGAGTTATGGAATACCGAGAACAGTATTAGTATGTATATTAGTGGAATTTTAGTAGTAAATTTATACCCCCTCATTTTTGTTGTAGTATAGTTTTGTTCTTTGCTTTCTTTACTTTTCTATGTTTTTCTGTTTCCAGAAACTTTTCAAAGATAAGAAATTAAATCAAGATTTTAAAAAATAATGAGTTAAAACAATCGTTATAAAATGTTTGTTAACAACATTTTGTGTAAATGGATTGTAAAATTAAGGTAGCATTTGAATAATGTCAGCGTAATTATTGTTGTTCATTTGAATATTTTCAGAGCCACAGTCAGAAATCCAAGTGTCAAAATTATCTATTCTCAAATCTCTAGAATAATCTTGGTATTCATTGGCACTAGACCAAGAAGAAGCCCCTGGTGGACGATTCAATAACCACTGGAAATCATCAATTGATTGTTGTTCTATGTCTATTATTACCTCTTTGATGCCATTGCTAGCATATAAATAATTTTCACAAATAGTTTGCATCGCAAAATCATCAGCACTGAAAACATCCCATTGGTCCATAAGGACATCTTTTGCATGAATTATCATGTCTATTCCATCTTGTTCTGTATTGGCTTCATTTTGGATTAAATCTATGAATATCTTGGTTCCTACGTTTTTAGCAAATTCCTCTTTGTATTTCCTCATAATAACGCTGAGTTCACTTTCGCTGCTTTGGTCTTTTCTATCAGTGTAAAATGCTTCGTGGGCAACTAGGGCGAATAATTGATACTCTCCCCTCAAATATTTTAGCATCCCCGTTGTAATTACAATTTTACCTCCAGGTAAAGTGTAAATGTTTCTACTCATATCGTCGTGGTATACGAAGATTTCCCAGTTGAATTTGTTTTTAATTTTAGTATTAATTAAAACCATATTCATCATGATGTCTAAATATCGGTATAAATCAGGATATTCTTGTCTATCTAAAATAGGGAAGACACTGCTGTTGCCTTTTATGATTTCTGAAAGCCTATCTCCTAAATCTCTTTCATTTTGAGCCGTCATGATTGGGTTGTACATTTCGTAAGGTACAGGCTCATTACATTTAGTGAAAAACATAAGAGATAATAAGCAGATTATACTTAACTTTGATATTCTAAATTTTAGGTTCGACATAGTTAAACTTATTTTTGAACAAGATTGTATTATTTGTTGAGTTAATTATTGAAAAAAAATACAGTTTTTTGTAAATAAATTTCAACACAATTTAACTATAAAATACCTGCAAAAATTATACCAAAACTAATTGATAATCAACAGTTTTAGCGATATTTATTTTGGCTTAAAAAATAGTTTTTTGCGTATTAGTTGATTTACAGCAATAAACATATATTTATTATACAAATATAATAATTTTCATTAAATATGAAAAAAAATAAATTTAAAAAAATAGACAATTCTAATATTAATGTATTGGGTGCAAAAGAGCATAATCTCAAAGAAATTAATGTATCAATCCCTAGGAATTGTCTAGTTGTAATTACAGGTATTTCTGGTAGTGGAAAATCATCTTTAGCTTTTGATACTATATATGCGGAGGGGCAAAGAAGATATATGGAAACTTTTTCGACTTATGCACGACAATTTATTGGAGATTTAGAACGTCCTGATGTAGAGAAAATCGACGGTCTAAGCCCCGTTATTTCAATTGAACAAAAAACAACAGGAAGAAACCCCCGCTCAACTGTTGGTACAGTGACAGAAGTATATGATTTCCTAAGATTGTTATTTGCTAGAGCTGGAGAAGCATACTCTTTTGAGACAGGAAAGAAAATGGTTCAATTCACAGAAGAACAAATAGTGAATCATATTTTTGATAATTTTAATAATAGAAAAATAGTATTATTAGCTCCTCTAGTTAGAGGGAGAAAAGGACATTATAGAGAACTTTTTGACCAATATCGCAAACAGGGATATACAAAAATTCGGGTAGATAATGAAATCATAGACCTTATTCCTAATCTTCATGTTGATAGATATAAAGTACATGATATAGAATTAGTTATTGATAGAATTAAGGTACAAGAAGGACGAAAAACAAGAATAATAAATGCTTTGAGAATGGCTTTAAAATTGGGTAATGGTCTCATCATGCTTCATGACTTAGAAGAAGACAAAATGTACCAATTTTCAAAAAATCTTATGTGTTTAGATACAGGTATATCTTATGAAGAACCTTCTCCCAATTCTTTCTCTTTTAATTCGCCTTATGGTGCTTGTCCCAATTGTAAAGGACTTGGTCGTATTCAAGAAGTGGACTTAAAATTAGTAATACCTGATGATACGAAAAGTATTCAAGAAGAAGGCATAGCTCCAATTGGAAAAGAAAGGGATAATATCACATTTAAACAAATTAAAAAGATAGCAAAAGAGTACGGATTTTCACTAGATACTCCTATTCAAAAGATACCTAAAGATGCTCTTGAACACATCTTACATGGTAATAAAAAGAAAAAAGAAAAAAAAGGCTATTCAAACGCTATTAGTCATGAAGGTTTAATTAATATGATTAAGCGTTGGCATGACGACACTTCTTCTGAAGGCGTAAGGCGTTGGGCAGCAAAATACATGTCTGAAAACAAATGCGAAACGTGTAATGGTCAACGTCTAAAAAAAGAATCACTTCATTTTAAATTAGACCAAAAAAACATATTCGACTTGACTGAAATGGACTTGTATGAATTACAAGATTGGGTAGAAAGTTTAGAAGAATATTTTTCTGAAAGAAAATGGGCAATTGCTAAAGATATTATAAAAGAAATCAAATTGCGTATTGGATTTTTACTCCATGTAGGCTTGGATTATTTGACCTTGAATCGACCTGCTGCGACATTGTCTGGTGGCGAAGCTCAACGCATTCGTCTAGCTACTCAAATTGGTTCTCAACTTACTGGTGTTACTTATATTTTAGATGAACCCAGTATCGGATTGCACCAAAGAGATAATCAAAAACTGATTGAGGCCCTTCAACAACTCGCTAAGATTGGAAATTCAGTTATCGTTGTTGAACACGATAAAGACATCATGTTGGCATCGGATTATTTAATAGATTTGGGACCAGGAGCAGGCAAGCACGGCGGACAATTAGTTGGACAAGGTCACCCAAGTACATTCCTAGAACAAGATACTATTACAGCTAATTATTTGAATAATAATTCTAAAATAGAAATACCTAAAAACAGAAGAATAGGCAATGGTAATTATTTGAAACTCTACGGAGCTAAAGGTAATAATCTCAAAAATGTCAATATTGAAATTCCTTTAGGTACACTGACTTGTGTAACGGGTGTTTCAGGTAGTGGTAAATCTAGTCTTATCAACGAAACGCTTTACCCTATTTTAAGACAACATTTTTATAAAAGCAAAAAGAAAGCACTAGAGTATAAAAAAATAGAAGGTTTAGAACATCTTGATAAAGTTATAGAAATTGACCAATCGCCTATTGGTCGAACCCCTCGTTCTAATCCCGCTACATATATTAAATTGTTCGACCACATTCGCAAACTCTATGCAAACATTCCTGAAGCCAAAATAAGAGGCTATAAAGTAGGGCGTTTTTCATTTAATGTCAAAGGAGGACGATGTGAAGTCTGCCAAGGAGGTGGTCAAAGAGTCATAGAAATGAATTTCTTACCTGACGTTTATGTGGATTGTGAAACCTGTATGGGCAAAAGATATAATAGAGAAACTTTAGAGATTTTATACAAGGGGAAATCTATCTCCGATGTCCTAGAAATGACGGTTGAAGAAGCAACCACTTTCTTCAAAGATATTCCTTCTATTTATAAAAAAGTAAAAACACTCAATGATGTAGGATTAGGTTATATTACGCTTGGACAATCAGCCCCTACATTATCAGGTGGTGAAGCACAACGAGTCAAACTAGCAGAAGAATTGTCTAAAAGAGATACAGGTAAAACCATTTACATACTTGATGAACCAACTACAGGTTTACATTTTTCCGATATTCAGCAATTACTCAAAGTCATACAACGATTGGTTGATAAAGGAAATACTGTTGTCATTATTGAACACAACATGGACGTCATCAAAGTAGCTGACCACATCATTGACGTTGGTCTTGAAGGTGGAAGAAAAGGAGGAACAATTGTCGCTAAAGGAACTCCAGAACAAATCATTAAAAGTAAAAAAAGCCACACAGGACGATTCTTGAAATTGGAATTTTAAATAAAGAGTTTTTACAAGTACTGAGCAATTAGTGAAATTATAGAAATATCCTATTGGATGTTGTTATCCTGATATTTTTATAAACCCTTTCATATATAATCTATAATGAAAAATGTTAGAATAGATACAATTTTAATTACTTAATGCTCAATACTGTATACTCTTTACTTAATTATTAATAAAAAAATACTAATTTTACTATAATAATCAATTCTAATTATGATGAAAAATAATCAAATTCAATACCCAATACACATTGCTATTATTTTAATAATCATCATTTTTCAAGCTTGTAATGAAGAGGAAAAAGCACTGCCTTCCGTCAACGAGTTCAGCATTAATGCTCCTACTGATTTTGAAACAATCAACTTTGCTACTCCTATCCAATTAAGTGATGAAAAAACCATCATTTATTTAGAAGATTATTTTAAAGACCCTTTAATAATTGATTCCATTGGATTTAGTGACAAAAGCATCGCCCACACTTTTTTTTTAGATGAAAAAAGATTAGAAATTTCAAGCAAAGATAAAGAGAATGCTTTATTATCAAATCTAACATTAAGGGCAAAAGGTTATCATTATGATTTATTAATTAAAAAATCTCAAAAACAAAAAGTACAAATAAAATACATTATTCCCGAAGGGAAAAACCCTAAAAAAGTACAATTAGTAGGCGACCTCAATAATTGGAATCCAGCCAATACTCCAATGAAGAAAAAAGGCAATGTGTGGGTAGCTAATTTGAGTTTAAATCCAGGGCGTTACCCTTACCAAATTGTAGTAGATGGCGCTTGGCAACTCGATCCCGATAATCCAGAAAAAGTAAGTAATGGTATGGGGGGCTACAACTCTTTACTCAATATTGAAAAACCAACTTTAAACGAAATACCTTTTTTATATACATCTAATGTAGGTAATCACCAAATTGAAATTGGATTTACGAATCAACCTACAGAAGTCTTTGCTTATTGGAATAATTTTATTATCCCTCATAGTATAGATGAAGGAAAAATCCACCTAACTATTCCCAATAATGCAACAAAAATGAAGCGTTCCTTTATCAGAGTTTATGCCTATAATGATAAAGGACTTTCTAATGATTTAAAAATCCCTCTAGAAAAAGGAGATGTCTTACATAGTGTCAATAGTTTAGAAAGAATGGATAAAGAAGCAATGGTCATGTACTTTCCATTAGTTGACAGATTTAATAATGCTAATAAAGATAATGATGAACCCGTAGAAGATGAAAGACTCACCCCAATTCAAAACTATATGGGAGGCGATTTACAAGGTATTACTCAAAAAATAAATGACGGCTATTTTGAAAAATTAGGTATCAACACCCTTTGGCTTTCGCCAATCACTCAAAATCCGCTCATTGCTTATCAAGAATATCCAGAACCTCGAAGATATTATTCTGGTTATCACGGTTATTGGCCTATTTCTTCTTCCAAAATAGACCATCGATTTGGAACAGATGAAGACATGCACGAACTCGTTAAAACAGCTCACGATAATGGAATCAATATATTATTAGATTATGTTTGTAATCACGTTCATGAAGAGCATCCCATTTATAAAGAACATCCAGAATGGGCGACATCGCTCACTTTAGCAGATGGCAGTAAAAACATCAGAATTTGGGACGAACAACGCTTAACTACTTGGTTTGATACATTCATGCCAACCTTAGATTTGTCTAAGCCCGAAGTCATTAAAGTACAAGCAGATTCCGCTTTTTATTGGTTAAAAAAATTCAATTTGGATGGCTATCGCCATGATGCAACCAAGCATATTCCAGAAGCATTTTGGAGACATTTAACTAAAAAAATAAAAACAGAAATCATAGAAGAAGAAAAGCGTCCTATTTATCAAATTGGAGAAACTTATGGGAGTCATCCGCTTATTGCTTCCTATATCAATTCTGGTATGATGGATTCACAATTTGATTTTAATTTGCATTTTACTGCTCGTGATGTTTTTGCAAAAGATAAAGAATCTTTTTTATCAATTAGCAATGCGATGAGAGAAACATTTGATTATTATGGCTATCATCACACAATGGGTAATATATCTGGAAATCATGATCAAGTGCGATTTATGGGCTTGGCCAGTGGAGCGGTCAAATTTGATGAAGACGGTAAAGAAGCAGGCTATCAAAGAGAAATCAAGGTAGAAAATAAAGATGCTTATCGCAAAATGGCGAATATGCAAGCCTTTTTGATGTCCGTCCCTGGTGTTCCTGTTATTTATTATGGAGATGAAATGGGAATGGTAGGAGCAGGAGACCCAGATTGTAGAAGGATGATGTACTTTGAAGACCAATGGAATGAAGATGAAAAATCTCTAGGAAATAAAGTGAAAAAATTGGTGCAAACTAGACGCAATTCTCTAGCATTAATTTATGGCGATACTTACATGCTCAAAACAGAAGAGAACGTTTTGGCTTTCGCCAGAATATATTTTGATGAAGTAGCGATTGTAGTGTTCAACCAAGGAGAAAATAAAGATATTGAAATTGAATTACCTGATTTTATTTTAAATAAAAAATATAAATCACAATTCAATAATGGCACATTTAAGAT
>JAHDBK010000045.1 GCA_020630455.1 Saprospiraceae bacterium | reverse complement strand
TACTCTTTACTCCTTTGATTTGACATCTAATGCATCTCTTAAACCATTACCTACCCAATTGAATGATAAAACCAACATCATAATGGCAAATGCAGGTATTAATGCTAATAAAGGTTTGCCACTAATAGCATATCCATAATTTTCATTCAACATACCGCCCCAAGAAGGGACAGGACTTTGAACTCCATAGCCCAAGTAACTCAAACCTGCTTCCAATAAAATAGCAGTTGCAAAATTTGCAGCAGCTATGACCATTATCGGACCTAAAATATTCGGTAAAATATGTTTCAAAATAATTCTCCAATGTGGAATGCCCATAGTATAAGCCGCTTCTACATATTGCATTTGTTTAGTGGCCAAAACTTGTCCTCTTACAATTCTAGCGACATCTACCCACATGGTAAGACCCACAGCTATAAAAATAATACTTATCGTTTTTCCAAAGGCAAATACAATGGCAAAAACCAATAACAAAGTTGGAATAGACCAAACTGTATTGATTAAAAATAATATCAATTGGTCTACTCTTCCTCCTACATAAGCTGCAACAGCTCCTAAACTTACTCCTACAAAAAGCGAAATAAATACAGCAATAAATCCAACTAATAAAGAAATTCTTGCACCTAATATCATTCTACTTAATATATCTCTACCATATTTGTCAGTACCCAACAAATAAGTTCTTTTCTTAATATTGTTTTTTGGATTAAAATTAGAAATGATAAAAGATAAAGAATCTTTGTTATAAAGTGTAGCTTGAATCGTGTCTGCTTCTTGTGTGTAATGAATGATGGGATAGGGTTTGTATTGATTTTCTTTTCCAAATAATATCTTTGAAAAAAAGTTTTTTTCAACTATTTTTTTATCATTCTCAACTAATAAAACATCAGTGCTAAAACCAGGGTTTTTTAATGCAATCCTCAACATCTGCTCACTACAATTTGGTGTTTTGTCAGGAGTGATAATATAACCTAAAATAGCTGTGATACAGATAAGACTAATCCAAAATAGTCCAATCAAAGCAGTTTTGCTTTTCTTGAAACGCATCCAAGCTTTTTGATTAGGACTAATGTTTTTCTCATTCATATCGGCAAAAATAATATTAAATTTCTGTTTTATATATTAATTGTTTAAATTTGTATATCTCCATTTTTTAATTCAGAGTATGTTTAAAAATTTATCACAATGAGAATCAATAGATTGAGGTTTTGGCGAAATAAATATTTTTGAGTTTATCGGGATAAACAATAAAATATTTATAAAGACAAGTTCTTAATATGTTGGTTTTCATAAAGACTAAAATTTAAACATACTCTCATTTTATGATTATGAAAAAAATACTTTTACTAGCTCTTATTCCATTTTTATTTTTACAATGTAAAAAAGAAATTACCCAAACTGTTGATATTAGTATAGTAACTTATAATGTTGCTGGATTACCACAAGGACTTTCCTCTTCTAATCCAGAAACTTATTCTCCGCTCATCAGTCCATTGTTGAATGAATACGATATTATTCATGTTCAAGAAGATTTTTGTTATCATGATGACATTACTTCACAAATTAATCATCCTTACATTACTCAAACATCAGGATGTGTCCCAGGTGGTGATGGTATGAATACCTTTTCAAATTATAGAATAGAAGATGTAGATAGGGTAGCATGGTCTAATTGTACAGGAGCAGACTGTCTAACTCCCAAAGGTTTTCATTTTACTAGAATTGAAATTTTTGAAGGAGTATTCCTTGATTTCTATAATGTTCATTGTAATGCGGGGGGAGACAATTCCTCATTAGAAGCTAGAAGAGGAAATATTTTACAATTAAAAAATTATATTAATGAACATTCTCAAAATAATGCTGCAATCGTAATGGGCGATTTTAATTGTAGATATACTAGAGATGGAGATGATATACGAACCATGTTAGATTTGGGTTTTCAAGATGCTTGGTTAGAATTATTAAGAAATGGAGAAGTACCAGCCTTGTCTCCAGATAAATTAAATAATTGTGACCCAGAAAGAAATCAACCAGATTGTGAGACAGTTGATAAAATATTCTATAGAGGAAATTCAGATTTTGAAATAAAAGCCAATACTTATCAATTAGATGATGATAGATATTATTATCAAGGTGATTTAACAGAACCATTATCAGACCATTGGCCGATTTTTGTTGATTTGAATATTCAATATACAAGTGAAAAATAACAAATTTTTGTTATTAATTCTATTTTGTTAATGTTAATAGAGAGATATTTAAACAAATACTGTTTTTTATTCGTAATAACAATAGATGTTATTTGCAATAACATCTAATATATTTAAAAATATAAAAATTATTGAATAGAATCATTAGGCATATTATTAATAAATTCATTATTACTATAAATAGAATTGGTTTCTATATTATACAGATTCCAATTAGAGTTGTTAGACTATTACAACACTTGTATGACTTTTTTGGATTCTTTGACCAAAAAGAAGAATTTTCTAGTAATTTTTTAGAAAGCCAATTGAATACAATAGGAAAAATTGGCGTTTGGTTTTTAGAATTATTCTTCTATATTTCGGATCTTTTTGCTATTGGCGAAGTTTATTCTATACTAGTTGATTGGATTAAAATTAATAGTAGAAATTTGAATAAAGATGAAATTCAATTGGCGAATTCAGTATATGAAAATGCTATTAACTTAAAAGTGATTTCTATTGATGAAAGTTCGTATTTGGGTATAAAATGGAGACCTGTTGCTAAGGCTTATGCGACCTTCCATCATATCAATACTTGGAATAAAATGGAAAATAGTGTTTTTATTCATGAATTAATTCATATTTGGCAATATCAAAAATTTGGCTCGGTTTATTTAGTTAGAGCATTATTGGCTCAATATTCGGAAAAGAAATACAATTATGGCGGAATAGCTGCTATTAAAAAAGCTATTGCAAAAAGATGGAACCTTCAAAATTTTAATTATGAACAACAAGGAGATATAGTTCAAGATTATTATAGAATTAGAGAAGGTTATCCACCACTTTGGGGCATGGCTACTATCCAAGATTTAGATTATTATGAATATTTTATTAAACAAATTAAAGAAAAAAAATAAATTGGCATCTTTTTCGCATGATAATTATTATTAATATACGTTATTATGAATAGTCTTTTAAACATACTCTTAGCTGTAATCAATTTTTCGTAATAACGTATAATATATTTAGTATTGAAATAAACATAAAAAAATGAAAATTATTAAGTATCCTCTCATCATGATTTTGATAATATTAAGCATTACTTCTTGTCGTGAAGGAGGTGTTTATGAAGAAATTGTTGTAGAAGAAGGAAGGGAATACTTCCCTCTTTCTGTTGGGAAATATATAGATTATCAAGTAGATTCAATAGTTTTTGATTTTGATGGTAGTGTCCCTATTATCCTACAATCTACAACTTATGTAAGAGAAGAAATAATTGAAGAGTACGAAGATGAAGAGGGAGATACAGCATACAGAATAGAACGATTTGAAAAAGCATCTTTAAATGATGATTGGCAAATAAAAGATGTTTGGACAAGCAAACAAACAGAAAATATAGCTGAAAAAACAGAAGAAAACGTAAGGTTGATTAAAATGGTCTTTCCTTTAAGACAAGGTGCTGATTTTGATGCTACTTTATATGTTGCTGACGATTATACTGTAAGTATTGCAGAAGAAGCTATAGAACCTTTCAAAAATTGGGATGCTGAAATTATTACTGTAGATGATGCTATGACTGTGGGCGACTTTACATTTAGTAATGTAACGGAAGTGCTTTACGCAGATGACGAAAATCTAATTGAAAAAAGATATTCAAAAGCCCTTTATGCCAAAGATGTAGGTATGGTTTACAAAGAAGAATGGATTTTAGATACTCAAATATTGGATGATTTAACTCCTTGGGAGGAAAAAGCGGAAAAAGGCTATATTTTAACTCAAACCATAATTGATTATAATTAGAAATACCTATTTGACTTTTCTTCCTTTCCAAATATATTCCTTTTGCATATTGGCCAATATTCCTATAAAGAAAATATAAGCAATATGTAGAAAGAATGAAGGTATAAAATATCTCATTAAATCTTTTCTATTAAAAAAGGTACTCATTGTACTTAATAAAAAATAATCAGCAATTCCTTTGAATATAATGACCAATAAAACACTTGTTCCTATTATTAAAGGATTAAAATAAGTAAATAGTAATCCTACAAAAAAACAATAACATGTAAAATATACAATAGAGTTGATGATTAGTACATTATAATCATCATATTGGGCATTCTTTGTCGCCCATCTCACCCTTTGTCTATAAAAGCCTAACCAAGTTTTTTTAGCTTCTGTATAGACTGTGGCCTCTTTTTGTTTGAGGTAAGCAATATTACCTTCATGAGCTGCTACCTTGTGCATTAAAAACATATCATCGCCAGAAGCCCTATCTTCATTTCCTTCGAACCCACCTACTTTATCAAAAATGGCTCTTGTATAAATCAAATTTGCTCCATTACACATTCTCATTATTTTACTTTGAATACCCGCACCAGTCATTCCCATCATACCCGTAAAATCAAGGGATTGAAATTTTTGTAAAAGATTTCCTTCCTTATAAAAATTAACAGGAGCAGCAATCATGTCATTTTGGTTTGCTTCATAATATGATACAATATAATTCAACCATTCTTCTCCCATGATACAATCAGCATCTGTAGTGATAATGAGTTCACTTTCAGTATGTGCAACACCAATTTCAATAGCTTTTTTCTTGAACGAGCCTTGATATCCTTCTTTGATAAAGTTTTTTAATTGAAACAAAGAAATATTAGTAATACTTTTTTTATTAATATAATTATTATTTCAACAGTATCATCTTCTGAATGGTCATCTACTACAATGATATTCATCAAAATAGAAGGATATTTTTGTGAATGAATAGCTTCTAGAGTTTGAATAATATTGTCAGCTTCGTTTCTAGCAGGAATAATAATACTTACAACTGTTTTAGGGATAAAATCCAAGGGAATATTCCATATAGGTATACTTTTCCAGTATCTTAAAGCACTACTTATAATAAATCCATAAGCAATACAACAAATTATCGTAAATATTAAAAATATAAGCATTTACAAATGTAAGCAAAGTCTATTGATTCAACCAATTTTCTATTAATCTTTCATTTTGAGTAAAATTGCCTATTACATAAATATCTGAATATGAGATTGGAGCAGAATTCTTCAATTTTTCTTTTACTACCACTTGCTCATCTGTATAAGAAGAATGTATGAAATAACTTTCATTATTTTTATATGTAGCAAAACCAACATGATTATTTAAACCTAAAATTAAAACATCATTTTCATAGTTTTTCATGTATTGTTCTAATTTGTCAATAGAATAAAATGTCTTAATACTACTATCTAAACAGAGTTTTTCAACAATTTCTTTAGCCGCTTTTTGTGCAATTTTATACCTGTTTATTTTAAAATTCAAATGTCGAATTGGAGTACTTACCAAATACCCACAAGCAATATAACCCACACGTGGTTTATCACTATACCCATTGAAATCCCAAGGAGTATGGTACCAATAAGATATGATGGAGTCTAATAAAAAATTATTTATTAATTGCTTCGCTTGAGCTATTTTTTCTTCACGATTTATCGTGTTATTATATTTAATTTCTTTCCTTTTATTATAAATTCTACTTAATAATTGGTTGTAATTTATAATAAATTGTTGTGTGTCTAATGTTACTTCTTCTTTTTTACTTTTAATAAATAATAAATCAGATGTTTCTATATCATTATCTTTTTCAATGTTACTTTCAGGTAGCGTACATTGATATAAATTAAAAATTATCACAACTAAAAAAGAGTGTATTATTATTTTCATTTTAAAGGATTTAATAATCTCTAATAGACCTTATTTGAATTATTCAAAATAAAATCTAACTATTGATAAATAATATTATGTATTTTAATAACGAATTATTTTGAATTTAGCATCTTTGCATAAAAAAATTAATTATGACATTTTGACTTAAAAAGTCAAATGGCAAAATGTTTGAACATAAATAATATGAACTTTAAAAATTTATGGAGTAAAATGGGAAATAAAAAAAATAAAAAAACAGATAAAGTAGAAGAAACTATGACAAAAGATGAACAAGTTTTGAATACTGAAAATAATGAAGAAATAACTGAAAATCAACAAGATAGTTCTTCTTCTGAAACGGTAAGTCTTGAAGATTATGAGAAAGTTAATAATGAATTAAAAGAGGCCAAAGATAAGTATTTAAGGCTGTTTGCTGAGTTCGATAATTTTAGAAAAAGAACCAATAAAGAAAAATTGGAGTTGAGAAAGACGGCGGCAGAGGACACATTGTCAGCTTTGTTGCCAGTTTTGGACGATTTTTCACGTGCTAAAAAGAACCACGACGATGAGGCTTCTAGTGAACAGTTCACTGAAGGAGTAATTTTGGTTTTTGATAAATTTGAAAACTTCATGAAAAATCAAGGTATTGAAGCAGTCGACCCAACAGGTGATGTTTTTAACCCTGATTATCATGAAGCCATTACGGAAATAGATGGCGGAAAGGATATGAAAGGTAAAGTGATTGATACGATAGAAAGAGGATATAAACTAAACGACAAAATAATCAAATTTGCAAAAGTAGTTGTAGGTAAATAATTGTATATAACTATATAGCAATTTGAATTATTAATTTTAATAAAAAAATAATGGCAAAATCATATTACGAAATATTAGGAGTTTCAAAGGATGCAAGTGAGAAAGAAATCAAAAAAGCATATCGAAAGATTGCAATGAAATATCATCCTGATAGAAACCCTGATAATAAAGAGGCAGAGACAAAATTTAAAGAAGCAGCAGAAGCCTACGAAACTTTAAGTAATGCAGATAAAAAAGCTCGTTATGATAGGTTAGGTCATAATGTTTATACTCAATCACAACAAGGTGGTGCTGGACATGGAGGCTTCAGAGGAGGTATGACCATGGAAGATATTTTTGCTCAATTTGGTGATATTTTTGGTGGAGCAGGAGGAGGAAGTCCTTTTGATTCATTCTTTAGTGGAAGTCAGGGAGGAAGGCGTTCAACAGGTGAAAGAGGGGCTAATGCTAGAGTAAAAGTGAAATTGACTTTAGAGGAAATTGCTAAAGGAACTACCAAAAAAATTAAAATTAAAAAAGATGTAAAATGTGATACTTGTAGTGGCTCTGGTGCTAAAGATAAAAATGCAGTTCAAACTTGTACTACTTGTAGAGGGCAAGGAATGGTAAGGCAAATAAAGAATACTTTTCTAGGACAAATGCAAACTACTACTACCTGTCCTACTTGTAATGGGACGGGTCAGCAAATTACTTCAAAGTGTAATTCATGTAGAGGACAAGGAACTAAATCGGGTGAAGAAATTGTAGAAATCAATTTACCTGCTGGAGTGAGCGAAAATATACAATTGACTATGGGCGGTAAAGGTCACGCAGGAAAAAGAGGTGGTCCTAATGGTGATTTAATCATTAATATTGAAGAACAAGACCACGAAGCATTAAAGCGTGACGGTCAAAATATTATATATGATTTATACTTGAACTTTGCCGATGCCGCTTTGGGTTCAAGTGTCGATGTTCCTACTATTGATGGAATGGTTAAGATTAAAATTCCTGCTGGGACTCAATCAGGAAAGATATTTAGATTGAGGGGGAAAGGACTTCCTGGGGTTCAATCTTATGAAAAAGGAGACCAATTAGTTCATGTTAATTTATGGACTCCAAAGAAACTAACCGACAAGGAGAAACAGTTGTTGGAACAATTGAGAGATATGCCTAATTTTAAACCCACTCCAAGTAAATCTGAGAAAGGATTTTTTGAAAAAATGAGGGATATGTTCTCATAAACTTCATATTTATATTGAGTAAAAAGTCGTTTTAAAGAGATTTAAAACGACTTTTTTTTATAAAAAATGTTAAAATTGTTAAAAACAAATACCTTGTTTTTGATATAAATATCTATTATTATTGTAGGTTTCAGTTTTTAAAAAATTGATTATTAATAATTAATGAATTAATTTATTATTAATGTGTTTTCTTAACTGTCACAAGTACCTATTGTGGAATTTGTATTCTAGCCTACTCTTTGTAGTACAACTTATTGATTAACGATTTTTTATTTGAAATTATACCTAACAATCAATACATCAGCTACAACGTGTGCAAAATTAATTTTT
The DNA here is from genome assembly GCA_020630455.1 of Saprospiraceae bacterium. Taxonomy (GTDB): domain Bacteria; phylum Bacteroidota; class Bacteroidia; order Chitinophagales; family Saprospiraceae; genus JAHDCE01. The sequence goes on along the minus strand of JAHDBK010000045.1, from coordinate 5,413 downwards.
AATAAACAACTATTATAATTCCAATTAGAATTCAAATAAAAATTCTAAAAACAACGAAATAATGAGAACCTTTTTTAGCTTATTACTATTTACCCTCTTGGGAGGGACGATGATTGCTCAGGACTGTTTAGGTGGAGCATGGGCATCTCTTAGAGAGATGGATAATTCTAATCCATTAGCTTGTGAGTTTTTGATGGATATTTGTGTGAGTGTGACAACTTCACCAAGACCAAAGACCATTGATTACGAAATTGAATATGATAGTAACAATGATGGTACTTTAGATAGGTCAGTTTCTTATACTTATGACCCTCCAGGTAACAATGCCTTAGATTTAGGTAACTATTGCTTATCTGATTGGGGTGAAGAATTTACCTTGATATTACCTTGCTTACAAGAAATTGATGTAAGAATTTCTAGTCAATTGAATGCTTCTGGTTCTAATAATGATTCTTGTACTGAATATGATGCTACTATATTAGCTACTGAAGATGGTTTTATTCCATTACCTGTAGAGTTAACTTCTTTTAGAGCATCAGTTGATGATGACTTAGGCTTGTTACAATGGACTACTGAAACAGAATACAATTCTTCTCATTTTGAAATTGAAAAAATGTGTGGAGATAATGAATTCGAAAAAATTGGGGAAATTGAATCTCACCACTATACTACACAGACGATGCACTATAGCTTTATAGATGAAAATTTATGTAATTATAATTATTATAGATTAAAAATGGTTGATTATGATGATAGTTATGAATATAGCCCAATTATCTTTGTAGAAAAGGATATGGAAATTAAACAAGATTTATCAGTTTATCCGAATCCTGCTAGAAATGATATTAATATTGCTATTGGAAGTTTACAAGATGAAGAAGTGACTATTCAAGTTTTTAATATCCTTGGAGAAATGATTTCTCATCAAAATTATCAATTGACCAAAGGTCAAAATATTTTTCCTTACGATGTGAGTAAATTAGAAGCAGGACAGTATTATGTTAGAACTACTAATTTAAGTGATGTTGTTAATTCTCAGAGTTTTATTGTTATGAAATAAAAATTATTATATATTTAAAAAAATATAATATTAACAATTTACTATGTCACTTTTATGAGTTTTTTTAACTATTTTTGTCCTGCGATAACTCTTATTTTTGTTTTGTATTTAAATTAATAAAAAACATTAAAACATAGGAAAATGATTTGGGTCAAAAAAAACATTAGCAACTTACTAGGAATTTTTTCGGATATTAGAAAGGTAATTATCTTATCTATGGCAGTTTCAGTATTTTTTATATTAATGAATTATTAATTTTCATTTCAATAAACATTAAATTATTTATTAAAATTAGGCATTAAAAACTTTAAATATATTGTCTAATATTCTAATAATATTTTCATTTGTGCTGCCACTTTTTCAATAGAAGGTAACATAGTTTGTTCTAAAACAGAATTTAAAGGAATCGCAGGAACATTAATTGCACCCATAGTCATTACAGGAGCGTCAAGTTGTTCAAAACAATTTTCTTGGATTTTTCCTGCCAATGCTCTTGCAAAAGAATTTTCAATAGTTTCTTCCGTTAAAACCAAACATTTGTTGTGCTGGTTTACTTTTTCAAAAATTAATTCTTCATCTAGTGGATTGATAGTCCTTAAATCAATTATTGTTATTTGATTAGGATATGATTTGGCTGCATTCAATGCCCAGTGTACTCCCATTCCATAAGTAATAACTACCATTGAGTTTCCTTTTTCAACTATTTCTTCATCAGCTTCTAAAACTATTCTACCTTTTCCAAAAGGAATAACATATTCTTCATCTGGCATAATACAACGAGCACTTTCTGTTCCCCTTACTTTAGACCAATACAAGCCTTTGTGTTCAAAAATTACCACAGGATTAGGGTCGTAATAAGCAGACTTCATGAGCCCCTTCAAATCAGCACCATTACTTGGATAAGCAATTTTAACTCCTTTGATATTGGCTACTACAGATTCAACACTTGAAGAATGATAAGGACCTCCACTTCCGTATGCACCAATAGGCACTCTCAATATCATACTTGCAGGCCATTTTCCATTTGACAAATAATAAGAACGACTTACTTCCGTAAACAACTGATTGAGACCCGGCCAAATATAATCTGCAAATTGTACTTCAACAATAGGTTTTAATCCAACGGCAGACATCCCAACAGTCGAACCCACAATAAATGCTTCTTGAATAGGAGTGTTAAAAACACGTTCGTCTCCAAATTTTTGAGCCAAAGTAGCAGCTTCTCTAAATACACCACCTAATCGACCGCCCACATCTTGTCCATATAATAAACACTCTTTATTTTTTCTCATCAATTCTTCAACCGCAAATAATGCACAGTCTACCATTACCACTTCATCCGCTCCTTCAGGAGATCTTAATCCACTTTCTTCTGTAATTGGAGTTGGAGCATAATCATACAAGTATAAATCTTCTGGTTTTGGGTCTTCTTCAGCTCTTGCTCTTGCAAAGTCATTTTCAACTTTTTCTCTAACTTTTTTTAATATACTATTTATTTTATTTTGACTTATTCCTGCATCTTTAACTTGCTGTAATAAAACAGGGTAGGGGTCTCTACTTTCATGCTCTTCTAGGTCGTCTCTATACCATTCTTTTCTTACCCCAGAAGTATGATGATTTAATAATGGAACTTTAGCATGTACTAAATAGGGCTTTCTTTCTGTTCTTATATATTCAATCGCCTCTTTTAGTGTTAAATATGCTTCAGTAAAATCACTTCCATTGATACTTTTTGCTTTGATACCGTGGAATCCTTGAATAAATTCATATGCATTTTGAGCTCTAGTTTCCTCAGCATTAGCGGATATATCCCAATCATTATCTTGAATTAAGTATAATATAGGAAATTGCTTTAAAGCGGCCATCTGAAATGCTTCACTCACTTCTCCTTCCGTTACACTAGCATCTCCTAGAGAACAAAGGACTATAGGTGCTTTATCAAAAGCTTCATTAATGCCCAATAACTCCTTGTATTGCAGTCCCATAGCTGCTCCAGTAGCAGGTATGGCTTGCATGCCTGTAGCGGATGATTGATGAGGGATTTTAGGTTTGTCTTCAACATTTAAACTAGGGTGGCAGTAGTAAGTTCTACCTCCAGAGAATGGGTCATTTCTCTTTGCCATTACTTGAAGCATTAAGTCATAAGGTTCCATTCCAATTCCTAATAAAATAGAGTCATCTCTATAATAAGGATAAGCGTAATCTTGTGGAAGTAATTGCATAGCAGCAGCTAATTGAATGGCTTCATGACCTCTAGAAGTAGCGTGGACATATTTAGATACAAATTTGAAATTTTCTTCATACACTTCTGTCATGGTTTTAGCGGTACACATCAATTCAAAAGCTTCAAGGAGAATTTCTTTATCTATTCGTTTTTCAATGTCCAACATATAATATTATTTTTATCAATAAAATGGTAAGGTCACAAATTTACTAAATATTAATTTGAGGACGTAAATAATGCTTGAATAATTTTTTAGAATGGGTTTTTGTAAGGTAAATATGTATAATATTTAGGTCGGCTATCTATTCTTATATGTAACCAATACACTCCTAAGCCTGATGTACTTAACCATTTGTATTCATTTCCAATGGATAGTCTATATTCTTTAGCCATTAATTGAATTAACGCGTGTTGTTGTTCATAGCTAGTATTTCTTATGAATTGAGCTAAATGAGTATAGTGCTCATTTCTTGCTATTGGACATGGTACTATTAATTGAGCATCTCCTCCTAAATTTTTAAATGTAATGACCTTTTTATCTTTTTTAAAATACTTTTGAAATGCTTGTGGATTTGCTGAAACTTGTGCTAGTCTAGTACTTTTTACTAATACAAATTCAAAAATATCCTTCCACTGGTTCTGCTTAATCGGTTTTACTTCAAAAAAATAGGCTTCAAATGGATTTTCTTCTAATATTTTTATAAATAAATTTCTAAATGCTTCGTCTGTTTCTAATAATTTAATAGTTTCTTCAAAAGAAAGTTTATCATTATTTTTATATAAATAATAATGATGAATTTGGTTGTTTTCGATAATTTTTTCTTGAAATGAATACATTAATGATAAAGAAATTTTGTTATAAAATATAAAAAAGAGGTAAATCTTTCTCAATTTACCTCTTTTTAAGTTGATATAGAAATTTAATTATAAATTCAATATTACATATTCTAATATTTTTTCTGAATTAGAACCATTTAATCCACCTGCATGGTTATGGAAAGTGGTAAAATAAATTGTACCATTATTTTCTTCATTTTCACAGGCCCCCAATGTATCTCCATGAGCTAAATGTGCTTGTAATGCACTATCATTGATAGTAATAGTAATTGGATTATTAGGGTTGCCAGGAGGTATATGACAAATAGTTACCCAGCCATCATTGGCTTGATTACCCACTTCTCCTGTTACGTTACCATTTGTATAATTATTGGTTCTAATCATCAAAGCTTCACTATCAGCTGTTTCAACTAGTACATCCCAATAACTTGCATCATAAGATGTGATGACATCCCATTGTGGTAAATCGTATTCTATACTAAAACTATTGAATCCTACAGATGCTAATAAAGCTGCATCGCTTACCAATCCTGTTTTATTTTCAACATTTCCTATACCAAGTGCACATAAAAATTCATCAGGAATAAATCCTCCAGGAGAATTTGAGCAGCCACTAACATTGTCACCCATTAAGTAAGAAACTGCCCAGTCCGAGGCATACAAACTTCCTCCATTACTTACGTATTGAGATAAGGCAGAATCAGTGTCAGCTGATAGCGTATTAGAACCACAATTTAAAAATACAATATCAAATTGTGATAAGGTACTGTAGTTGGCTAAATCATTATAAGTTAATTCAGTCGCAGTATAGCCTAAATTAACAATTAATTCTTCAATTAAATCATAAGCTCCAGGCACATAGGCCATATTGGCTACTTGGTTTAATCTTAATAATGATTCATCAAGTACCGTCGTTTGGTCTTTGACAAAACTAACATCAACGGCAGTTCTAAAATTAGAACCATCACCTGTTTGAATGTGTAAAGTTCTTGTGCCTACAGGCGCTTCTAGACTAAAGTTACCTTGTGCATCAGCATAGGTATGTAATACCTCATGGTCATCATCAAAGGTGAAAATTAATGCTCCACCTATAGGTTTTAATCCGTTTATTGAATTTATTTTTCCACTTACGAATCCTTTTTCAATGATTGGAGGTGGAAGGTCTTCTGGAAGGTCGTCTTTACATGACCAAATAAAAATAGATACTAGAAGGAAATAAAAAATTGATTTTGTTTTCATTTTTATTCATTTTAAACTTAAATAATGCAGTTAACAAATACAATTTATGATTA
>JAHDBK010000044.1 GCA_020630455.1 Saprospiraceae bacterium | reverse complement strand
GCAATCTATATTCCCAAGCATGGGAACATGTTAAAAACTATATGGGAGAATATGTTGGTTATACCTTACTCATCTTGGTATTTAGTACTATTTTCGCTTATTTTATGGCATTTTCTCCATTTGGATATATTTTTAATAATTTTATTAATCCTATTATTTTTGGGGTTCTTCTTAGTGGGTTTTATATTTTCACTTACAAGGCTAGTCAACACAAAGACCCTGAATTTGGAGATTTGTTTAAAGGATTCATTAGTAATACCAGCAACCTCATTTTATTTTATATCATTACCCTTATTGTTTCTAGAGTCATCTTACTACCTATACTATTTATAGGTTCTATGTTTACAGAATATACTTTCGGAAATTTAATTTCTATTTTCATTCTTGGGGCTACTCAATCTCAAGATTTATCTTTAATGTCTCTTCATTTAATTAATGGAATCATTTCCATATTAATTTATTCTTTATTTTACTTCGGGCCATTCTTTATTATATTTGGACAAATGACTGCGATGGAAGCAGTAAGTTATAGTAGCAAATTGGTTTCTAAAAGTTTAGGTGGGGTAATAGGATTTGTTTTAATAGGTGCAGGTATAATTGTATTAGGTTTACTAGCATTTTGTATAGGAATACTATGGGCGATGCCTGTTCTTTACGCTGCTGGATATATGGCATTTGAATACAATTTTAGAATAGGCGAACACGACGATTCTGAATTAGATGATGTAATCGAACATTTACTTTAGATAGTATAGAGTAGTGAGAAATACTTTGTACTCACTACTCTATACATTTTATATGATTCCTAATTTTTTAGCGGTTTGCCTTGCTCCAATTGCTTGATACGTCAAGCCTAACAAGAGTATATATACAATAATTTTTTGTCCTACGACTTGCATGACTAAGCCTTTATCCGATGTTCTAAAATCTGGACCGAAGGAAATTAATAGGACATAAGCTGTTAAAATTATGGTTACGACAACCAGTATATAAGCATATTTTTTAGGAAATGAATTATTCATAAAAATAGCAATCATCAATGAGACTAATGCTAATAACAACATATAGAAGCCCATTTTCACAAAAAATATATGAGGGTCAAAATATAAATCAGCAGGTGTAAAAGCTATTCCTACGAAGCCTATTCCTGCAAGAATTCCTGTTGATATTGTGATGATTTTTAGTATGGTAAAAAACAAGGAAGGTTCGCTCCTTTTTAATAATTGATTGATTTGAGTGAATAACAATATCGTTGTCAAACCAACCACTGTCAATGTAATAGCATAAATAATAGCACAAAAAGTATTATCCACTCCATTATGAGCTGTAATAATCCCTAAATCAGATAAAAAGTTTTCTGTAAAGATATAGCCTTCTGTACTTGTATTGCGATTAGTACCTCCTGGATACAAGAACATGGCTATAATAGTTAATACAAAATATTGGATGCCTCCTATAATTGGCAATATATAAATCAAAGATTTTAGACTATTATTTCTTGTTTTTTGAACTTCCTCCTCCAATTTAGTTATTATTTTCTTGTTCTTGTAATTCTTTATTTTTCTTTAATATCTCTTCTAATAATTCTTCATCAGATTTGCCCATGTGTTCCATTGAGAATTGAGCATCTTTTACAAAATTATTATTAGGGAATTTATTAATAAATTCTTGATACAATGCCTTAGCTTTATCATAATCTTTAAATGCATTTTCATACAAAAAGGCAGTTAAAAACATAGCATTTTCAGATTTTTCATAATTGGGATATTCTTTATATAACTTTTCTGTTGCTTTTACTGCTTCATTATTCATATTAATAACATTAGCAATCTCATAAATATTGTATAAATATTTAGGCGTATTTTCGGCTTGAGGCTTTACTGCTGCATATACCTCATACATACCCACTAATTGGCGAGCTTTACCTGGGTTTAATTTAGTTTGAGTACTATCAATGAATATATTTTGTCTCAAAACATCAATCATTTTATCTAAATTTTGTCCCGTATTATTAAAAGACTTAGATTTTTCAGCGTATTCAGAATCAGGGTAAACTTCATTGACCACTTGATAATACCAATTGCTTTTATCTATTTGACGAAATTTAGTCCTATGAATTTCTGCCAAAAGAAAAGCACTGCTTGGAGTAATAGAAGAAGAGGCATATTCTTTAATTCCTTTTTCCAATTGATTGATTGCTCCTCTGATATTATTAATTTGATATTCTTTGGAAGCTGCACGATAGCAATAACGCCCATTGGTTTCTGCATCATTTGGATTATTTGTCATATAATCATTATATAATTGTACTAATGATTTAACATTTTCAGGAGTAGGATTAGCATCTACTTCTTTCTCTAATTTAGAAATTTCAGTATCTGATTGGCATGCAGCAAATAATAATGTAATAGCAAAAAATGATAAGATGATATTTTTCATAATTAAATTTTAGTGATTGATTTCAATACAATATTTTGTGTATGAAATAGAAATATTAATAATTTTGGCTACAAAATTAATTCTCTTTCTTTAAAAAAAGTAATAGACATTAGACTTTATTGTGAATTATTTTAATCCTTGATTAAATGAAGGGATGAAAGCAGTCATATTGACATTTTCCTGCTCTAGCAAAAACACCAACCATTGTTCTGCTTGCTCTTGGAGAGAAGGTACTTCGAATTGGACATCTTCATAAGTATTAGATAACAATTGTACAATACCTCTAGTATATAAACTTCTTTGATATGGTAATGCTGTAGAAAAAGGCAAAGAAATATCGTGTTTTAAAACTTGAATAACGCGATTATAGTCTATAACTCCTTGCTTATTGACTAGTTCCAGACCTGCTATTTCTAAATATTTCAAATATAAATCTTTTGAATTCAATTGATTCAAATCTTTAATAAATTGTTGCTTAGCATTCGCATCTTGAAAAATATCTTGTGAAAAGCCAAACTTCTTTTGGATAAACTGATACATGGAATTTTCCTCTGTTTCTACTAATACGGTTTCATTTTCTAATATAGAAACCAAATCTTTTAATTCAATATTATCCATTATTGATAATTGAACACTTGCAGATAAGTTTTTATCATCTACATAATTTTTACTTTTTGCTAATTGTTCTAATAAACTTAGTTCATGATTTTCTAATAAGAACAAATATTTGACAATTCTTTTTTCCTCAAATTCACTGATATAAGATGCTTCTTCATAATAAAACGTAATGGCATCAAAAACCTTCTTTTTCCAATCGCTCTGTTTTAAAATACTATTAAAGACCCATTCTTCATCAAGCAGTTTTGTCCAAATACGCCCTTGTACTTCTTCTGAATGCTCTGCTAAAAACCTAAAGCTATAGTCTAAAAGTAAATGGGATTCATTCGTTTCAAAATAGGCCAATATATTATCTAAATATTTGACATTATACTTGATATTCTCAAAATATTCTAAATGATTACTAGCTTTTAATTTGGAATTAAAATATAATCTAGCACATTCATTAGGGTGAGACAAGGATGTTAATTTATAAAGAATTCTCTTTATTTTTTCTTCATTAATTAAATCAGAACTTGTCAACGAATTGATGTCTTGTGCTGTAAGCTCTTCTTTATTTTCTAATGATTTTATTTTTCTTTCGAACAATAATTCATGCCATTTTGAAATATCTTTCTGTTTTTGATATATTGACTTCCATTCGATAGCAGAAGCTTCTTTATCTAAATTTTCTTCAGTTTGCATTTCATAATCATAAATACTTTCTATGAGTCTTAGGGCATCATCAGAAATTTTCCTAGTATATTTCTCATCTTGATAAATAATCTTATAATTATCTAATAAACTTATTAAAAAAGGAGTATGTTTTTCATTGACATTATAATTTAAAAAATCAATGAAACGAAGCGTCTTTTCTACATTTTTATTTTTAGAAATTGTCTTATACACATACTTAATTTGGCTGGTATTGGGTTGTTCTAAAAAGGTCATATTACGTTCATCAAAATCCTCCCAATTATCCAAAAACTGCTGAAATGGAATTTGAACAGCCTGTTTTTCCTCCTCTTCGGCATCTATAAAAAAGGCAATCGCATCAGAAATATCTTGGTCATATTCTCTTAAACTGATTTGTTTTAATTTATTAATAAAATCATTATTGACTGGCAATTTTTTAATATACCTATTAGAAGTTCCTCCTGCCGCTATTCTACTATACAAGACACTTTTTTTCAAGTACAATCTAATTTGCCTTTGATTGGTCAAATGTGTTTTCCAAAATTCAGAATAAAACATATCCAAAATCCTAGAAACACTGATATTGTAATCTAAATTTTTACTATTGATTAATCCGTCAATTTCTAGGGCGGTTATTTCATCACTTGTAATGATTTGGGAAATTTGATTTTCAAACTCATATCTTTGATTGATGGGTATTTCAGATTTTAGGATATTCAACAATTCTTCAAGTTCTTGACTAATTACAATAGGGTAAGATTCTATTTCACAAAATTCTTGAAGTTGCGAAATACTTTCTAAAAATCCATGTTGAAAATCTGGTAATTCTTTATGAATACGCCTCAAAGTAGCTGCATATTTCACTTTAGACTTCTCGATTATTTCAACTTCAAAAGCGGTTAATTGTTCAAAAGCGTTAAAAGCAGTATCTCTATTTTCACTCATTAGGTTTTTAAAAATCTCCTCTGCTTCTTTTTCTCTTTTTTCTAAAAATTCTTGATTGATAAAAAAACGTTTATCTGTACGATAAGTATAGTGTTGATAATTTTGAGACCAATAAATCATATATGATTTAAAAAAGGATTTATCTAATTTGGTATCATTTAAATCTTTATCTGAAATTTTAATATTTACATTAATCAAATTACTAAATAAGTCAATAATGGCTTCACCTTCAAAAAAAGGATTATCATAATGTGCATATAATAAAGCCGACAAATAAAATAAGCTCCTAGTATGTTGAGATTGAAGCAGTCCTCTAATAGCATTTTGTCTAATATGCTCCTCATCGTAATGCTGAATTAACAAATACCCAAAATAATCTACATCCTCTTCAAAATAAGCTTTCCTCAAGGTACTTACCTCTTCAAAGCCCTTCATTCTCATTTGATTCAATGTTCCAAATGTATCTAAAGCATTGCGATATAAAGTGGCTAATTCTTTATGAGAATCTGCTTTCAATTCATAATTAGAATAATTAAATAATAAAGAGTTTGCTTTATCAATAGGTATTTTTTCTGCTTCAGTGACATCTAACAACAAGTCCATCACATAGGGGTCATTGTATTGAGATAAAGCATTGCAAATCGCTTCTTGAAAAAACAATTCTTGTTGATTATCTTTTAGCGTATTGGATAAATACTGAAAGCTTTCTAGGGTTTGTAAAGCTGCTATTTCTTGGAAAGTATGTTCAATAAAAACAGGTACAACTTCTTCTTGTAAATTGAGATTTATTATTTCAATATATTTAGTAAGTAGTGCAGATTTTTCTTTTCCACTTAAATTCTTTTTTCTAAAAATAGTATAATCAATATCATAATCTTCTAATTCTCTCGTATAAAATGCTTTTATAATAGGGGAATATTGTATACTATTTTCATATTGATTTAAAAAATCAAATAATTCTGCTCTAGTCGTTTGATTATTGATGCTAATTTGTTCTGGAGGAAAGAATGCGTTTTTTTGTAAAATCTTGATGATTCTAGGTCTCAATTTTTCATTTTCTACCAAAGAACTCAAATCTCTAAGGGCACGAGGATTCCCCTCTTCTATTGCATCTTCTAATTGCAATAAAAGAAAATCATGATTAATTAGCGGAGTATTTTGTGCTTTTGTGCTGAATAAACAAAAAAAACAAACTACTATTGCTAGCCACTTATATGCTTTTGGTTTACCCATGTATAACAAAGCCTATAATATATTCAGATGACCATTTAGGTCATATACTCAGTACTTAATAATCTTTACTATTAAAATCTTTAACCAATTGTTTGCACATTTGCTTGACTTGGCTAGAAAATTCCATGTTTTGAATCCAATTGAAATAATTTCTATCTTTTGACAAAGTTGGACCAACTGGTTGATTCACATATTTTCCAAAATTAAAGACGACTTCTCCCTCATTATTTAATATTAATTTTTGGGTAGGCTCAATATATTTCATATCATTGACAAAATCGTGAATAGCCTGCATATCATTTTTGATTGGAGAAGGATAATGATTTCCATCTTCATCTTCTAAGTCTAATCCTTCATATTTTTTCAATTGTCCTTTCAGTACCTCTACCGTAGCTCTAATATCAATTAATGCATCATGAGCATCTTCTAGATTTTTATCACAATAAAAACGATAAGCACCTTTTAAGGTTCGAGGTTCCATTTTGTAAAATATGCGTTGTACATCAATCAACCTTCTTTTTCTAATATCCAAATTCATGCCGACTCTAGCAAATTCTTCCATTAACATAGGAACGTCGAAACGATTTGAATTATATCCTCCTAAATCTGCATTGCCTATAAAATTATAAATTTCATCTGCCACTTGTCCAAAGGTAGGTTTATTAGCCACATCTTTAGGTGTGATACCATGAATTTCCATTGCTTCTTGAGAGATTGGTACTCCAGGGTTAATAAGCAGCATTTTTTCTTCTGGTGCTTCTCCATTTTTAAAGTACTTAATCATAGCAATCTGAAGAATCCGATCTCTTACAATACTCAAGCCTGTAGATTCTATATCAAAAAAAACAATATCACGATCTAGTTCGAAATCCATAAAAACAATTTTACATGTATAAATTTGTTGAAGAGGCTATTCATAAATTAAAAGTATAAAATTTTCTGTTAATATAATAGACATTAATACAAATACTATCTAATAATATAGAGTAAACACAAAAAGATTAGGTATAAATCTAAAGAATTATCAAGATAATTTTAATAAAATATTTCAATTAATTAATTTTATGCATCTGAGAACATTTTTACAGGATGACAAAAAAAATACTTAAAATATCTGCTATACTTTTTTTAGTAATCATTTTAATAATTGGAGTTTTAATTGCTTTAAATTATAAGGCAGATATTCCTGTAGAAGAACTCAAAACTAAATATACTTTAAAGGAATCTAATTGGGTTCAAATTCAAGATATTAATGTACATTATACAATAGATGGAAATAGTGAAAAAACCATCCTCATACTCCATGGAACAGGAGGTTCATTACACGATTGGCAAGAATGGACAGATATATTAAAAGAAAATTATAGAGTAATTCGACTAGATTTACCAGGTTTTGGGTTGACTGGACCTAATCCCAAAAATAGATATGATTTGCTTTTTTATATGGTTTTTTTAGAAAATTTTGTACATAAACTTCAATTAAAATCATTTCACATTACAGGCAATTCATTTGGGGCTTATCTTGCTTGGAATTACACTTTAAAACATCCACAACAAATAGAGAAAGTCGCTCTTTTAAATTCTAGTGGCTACCCTCGTCAAAATGCTTCGCTACCTATTGGATTTAAATTAGCTAAAAATAAAACCCTTTCTCCATTAATAGAAAAAATAACGCCAAAATCGTTAGTCAGAAAAACAGTATTAGCTGCCTTTGAAGATGACTTATTGGTCACTGAACAACTCGTAAATAGATATTATGAACTCCTATTGAGAGAAGGAAATAGAAAGGGGGTTTCTGATAGATTACAACAAGTCTCTTATGACAATTGGAGAGATATCAAAAACATAAGTAAACCTACCTTAATCATGTGGGGCGACAAAGATGAAATCGTTCCACCTGAACACGCCTACAAATTTCATAAAGACATTGCTCAATCTGAATTCATCATGTATAATGATATTGGTCATGTCCCTATGCAAGAAATCCCTTCTCGCTCAGTAAATGATTTTTTAAAGTTTTTAAATGACATTCCCAAATTGATTGATTAGAATTATAAAAAAAACTCTTTATCATCTTCTCAAAGCATTGACTTTCAGCAAAAAACTTAATAAATTGGCAATATTATTGTATATATAAAATATGTAATGTATTTCAAAAGACGTTATTACGAAAAGTTTTTTATGAAAGATAAATTAGTATTTTTTTTATAGTTGAGGCATTACTCGAAAAGCATAGCCGTAGCTATGTTTGAGAGGAATAACGAAGGACATAATTAAAAAGACAATTTAGCTATAATCAATTTTTTGTAATAACGTCTAATAAGCATACAACAAAATCGCGAACAATTTAATCATTCTAATGATGAAAATTAAAAAATTAATATGGATAATACTCGGGCTAGTAGCCTGCATCAACTTGTCTTTTGGGCAAAATGATGATATTTCTCCTTATCCTGATGTTAATGAAAATGACCTAATTGAAACGAAATGGAAATACACCTATGCTCTTCATGTTGAATCAAATACAGCTATTCATCAAGCAGATGATGACTATTCTTTTTTCATTTATTTAAAATATGATTATTCTTATGAACAATTCCTAAATGGTAAAAGTACTAGAGGGAATTGGAGTATTGATGGTTCTACTTTATTTTATAATTTTAAACACATCAAAAAATTCTTTATTGCTGAAGCATCAAGAGAAAGATTAGTTTTAGAATTTAAACAACCTAATAGTAAAGGAACATATCAATATCATTTTATTCAAGTAGAGAGTAAAGATGCCCCTTTCATTAGGCCTCCGAATGAATTACCCGAAGTAGATGTGATTGCAGAAAACCCCAATAAGAAAGAAAGTAGAAACAAGAAAAAAAGAAAGAAAAGAAATAAGAAAAATAAAAACATTAGCACTGAAGAAGATTTAACATATATCAGCATTGAATTGATAGGTGGAGGATATTATGGAGGAATAGACCCTGTTTTAAAAGATTTTATTCAAATTAAAAATACAGGTAGACTCATTAAAGAATTTCAAAGTGTAGAAAGAGGATTAGTCGTAACTAAAAAAGATATTCCTAGAGAAGAATTAGAAGCTTTTGCAGAATTTATAAAATCTAAAAAATTCTTTGAATTAAATAGAATATATGACTGCGAAGATGAACTCTGTCAAAAACGCAAAGGTCAAAAACCAACTCCTGTGCCTCTTAGAGTAGCCGTTACTTATGGCAATGAAAGCAAAGTAATCACGATTACGGTATGGGGCAAAGATAATTCTGGTGTGCAATATGTCCCTTATCCTAAAGAATTAGAACAAGTCATTCTGTCTATTCAAAAAATGGCAGATAATGTATAAAGATTTACCTAATTGATAATTTTTGATAATTTTAAAAGCTCTTTATTTAAGGAGCTTTTTTTATTTTTGTAAAAAAAGAAGCATGTTAGAAGTCAATTTTAATCCTTTTCCTATACTAAATACTGAAAGATTGATACTCAGAAAAGTCATCAATGCCGATGCCACCTACATTCATCAAATGCGTTCTAATGAAATTGTGATGAAATATTTAGACAGACCAAGAACAGAATCTGTTGATGATGCTATGAAATTTATAATTCAAATCCAAGAAGCTTTAAAAAATAACGAAGGGATTACTTGGGCGATATGTTTTAAAAATCAACCACAAGAATTATTAGGAACTATTGGTTTTTGGAGATTTGAAAAAGCACATTACAGAGCTGAAATTGGATATATGCTAAGGCATGAATTCCATAGACAAGGAATTATGCAAGAGGCAATCGAAGCTGCCTTACATTATGCTTTCCACCAAACAGAGCTACACTCTATTGAAGCTGTTACGAATCCACTCAATAAAGCATCTAATAATATTTTACTCAAAAATGGTTTTGAACAAGAAGCCTATTTTAAAGAAAATTATTATTGGAATGGAACCTTTTTAGATTCTGCAGTTTTTTCATTAATTAAAAAAAATTAGTAGCTATTTTAGTATTGTACTAAATATACTGTACTAAAGACTATTTTAATTTATCGCTTATCATATTACTTTTATCCCTTAAAATACCTTATTGATATAAATAAATTGTTTAAATTAAATTGCAATAGTACTATTGTAAATAATTTTAATTAAAATGAATTTAAAATGAAGTATTTCAAGGTATTCATTCTATTCCTTATCCCTTGTTTTTTAGTGGCACAAGATGAACAATGGTCTTTACAACAGTGTATTGAATATGCTCAAGACAATAATTTGGCAGTTCAACAAACTGAACTCAATGTGCAAAATAGTGAAATCACACTCCACCAAAGCAAGATGGCACGTTATCCCAATTTAAATGCTTCTACTTCTTTGGGACTTAATTCTGGTCGTTTCTTTGACCCCGTTTCCAATGCCCCTGCTACACAAACCTCTCAGTTCAATAGTTTAGGTTTGAATACAGGGATGATTTTATACCAAGGAGGAAGGATAAAAAATAGCATCAAACAAAGTAAAATTAATCTTGAAGCTGCTGAATTAGATGTAGAACAGTCTGTCCAAGATATGGCTTTACAAGTTTCTCAAGCCTACCTACAAGTTCTATTGGCTAAAGAACAATTAGAAAGTGCTAGAGCCAATTATGAACAAGTACAAAAACAACTTGACCAAACCCTAAAAATGATTAATGCTGGTATGTTACCTGCTAATAATAAATTAGATTTAGAAGCACAACAAGCAAGAAGTGAACAAGCAGTCGTAGCCGCTGAAAATTTATTGGACATCAGTCTTATTACACTAAAGCAAAGCATGAGTTATGATTTATCAAAAGATTTAAACATTGAAACACCAGAAGTAGAATGGGAAGAAACAGATTTGAGTTCTATTTCTGTACAAGAAATATATCAATCTTCACTCAACAACCAACCCAATATCCAAGCAGGACTTCTGAGAGAAGAAAGTGCTGAAATTGGCGTAGATTTGGCTAAAGCAGGTAAGCTACCTACCATTACATTATTTGGAGGGGTAAATACTAGTTATTCAAGCTTAGCTCAAACTATTGATGGATTTACTACACAAACTTTTTCACAACCATTTGATTTAGAAATTCCTGGTCAACCTACATTAAGTGGTTCTTTTAATACCTCATCTGATGTACCTACCTTTAAAAAACAACCTTATTTTGATCAAATTTCTAACAACTTAGGGCAAAACGTCGGTGTTAGTGTCAATATTCCAATATGGAATAATCACACTAATAAATCAAATATAGAAAGAGCTCAAATTCAAAAAGAAAGCATTCGCATACAAAATGAATTATTACGCCAACGTCTTATGATTGATATTCAAAATGCTTATGCTAATGCATTAGCAGCTCAAAAGACATATCAAGCGGCTTTAAAGTCAAATAATTCATTAAAAACTTCATTAGAAAACACACAAAAAAGGTATAATTTAGGTTCTGCAAATGCATTCGAATTAAATACGGCTACCAATAATGTAGTTTTGGCAGAAAGCGAATTAATACGAGCAAAGTACGATTATATTTTCAGATTAAAAATTTTAGATTTTTACCAAGGCAAACCCATAAAGTTATAATCATTAAAAAATTATTAAGTATTATAAAATAATAAAAAATCATGGCAAAGAAAAGCAGAAGTTGGATTTGGATAGTAATAATAGTATTAATTCTATTAGCATTATTATCTTCTTTTTTCATGAAAAATTCTTTTAATAAAAATAAAGCAACTGAAGTAATTGCTGAAAAAGTAGAAAAGCGTACTATTACAGAAAACGTGTCTGCTAGTGGTAAAGTTTTTCCTGAAATAGAAATCAATGTAAGTTCTAATGTTTCTGGAGAATTGGTAGAACTCTATGTATCTGAAGGTGATTCTGTAACAATGGGACAATTAATTGCTAAAATTGATCCTGAAGCGGTTCAATCAGCCGTAGAACGAGTTCAAGCGACCGTTGACAATAGTAAATCTTCTGTATCCAATGCTAAAGCTAATTTGGCTAGGTCAGAAGCCGCTTTACTTCAATCTCAGGCACAGAAAAAACAAATAGAAGCTCAATTAGAAAATGCAAGTGCCATGTTCAAAAGAAATGAACAACTATTAAAAGATGGTGTGATTTCTCAAGCAGATTATGATAATGCTTTATCTTCCTTACGTTCTCTAGAAGCCAATTTGGAAGCGGCAGAAGCCACTGTTGCTTCTGCTCAAGCAGGTGTAAAGTCAGCAGAACATTCTGTTGAAGCAGCAGAATTTAGTGTAAAAGGGGCAGAAGCATCCCTTAAAGAAATTAAAACCAGCTTGAATAGAACTTCTATCTATGCTTCTATGTCTGGTGTAATATCATATATAGGAAAAGAAAAAGGCGAGATGGTTCTTGGAACTACACAAATGGCAGGTGATGTCATCGCTCGTATCGCTAACTTGAGTGCTATGGAGGTACAAGTTGACGTAAGTGAAAGTGACGTACTAAGGGTTTCTCTTGGAGATGACGTAGAAATTGAAGTCGATGCATACCAAGATAAAAAATTCAAAGGAAAAGTTACTGAAATTTCTAATTCTGCTAGCAATACAGGTGCTATGGCTTTGACTACTGACCAAGCTACTAATTTTACCGTGAAGATTAGAATTGATAGAAACTCTTATAGAGATTTAGTCAACAAAAATAATCGTTTTGCTTTTAGACCGGGGATGTCTGCTTCGGTAGAAATCAATACAGAAGTACAAAAAGATGCGATGAGTGTTCCTATCCAATCTGTAACTACTAGAGATGACGAAAACAATGATAAAAACAATAAAGAAAAAGACGATGATGACATCAAAGAAGTTGTATTCATTATCCAAAGTGATACGGTTGCGATGAAAGAAGTAACTACAGGTATCCAAGATGATGAATACATTCAAATACTTAGTGGTCTGAATGGAGATGAGGAAATTGTAAAAGGTCCTTATACAGCTGTTTCTAAAACATTAAAAGAAGGCAATAAAATTACAATCAAAGAGGATAAATTTGAAAAATAATGTCTAATACATTATTAATATTTATAAAAAATCCTGAAATTGGTAAAATAAAAACTCGTTTAGCTTCTTCATTGGGAAATGAAGAAGCTTTGCGTATTTATAAAGAATTATTATTATATACTAATCATATTACAAAAAATATTTCTTTCAATAAAGAACTCTATTATAGTCAATATATAGACCATAAAGACCATTGGAACAATACCATTTATAATAAAAAAATCCAATCAAAAGGCGATTTAGGTTTAAAAATGAGCAATGCCTTTGAAACTGCTTTTGCATACAGCCAAAAAGTGGTGATTATCGGAAGTGATTGTACCCAAATTAATGAAGATATTATTATAAATGCTTTTGAACAATTGAATAAGGTTGATGTCGTATTTGGACCATCATTAGATGGTGGTTATTATTTATTAGGTATGAACAAATTCTATCCTAAACTTTTTGAAAACATTCAGTGGAGCAGTCCTATTGTTCTACAACAAAGCCTTGAAATTTGTAAAACTTTAAATCTAAAAGCCCATTTACTAGAAAAACTTTCTGATATTGATTATGAAGAAGATTGGTTAAAATACGGTTGGTAAAAAACTTCTATAAATTAATAAAATATATCTTTTTTTATTAAATATTCAATTAATAACAAAATCTCTTTATTATTAGATTATTAATTTTTTTATTGTGAAAATGGATTTTTTATCAATAAAATCAAGTATTATTTGTGTTATTTTAACCTTTTAAAATAAAACATACTGTCAAATA
>JAHDBK010000043.1 GCA_020630455.1 Saprospiraceae bacterium | reverse complement strand
AAAGCGATACCGTATTTTATTTCTAAACTTTTGAGTTGAATAATGATTAAACGTAAAACGGCTTGTAGCTTCTCTTTTTTGGTATGTGTCAATAAGGCTAAAATGACAACCTCAGGTATTTGAGAACTTAGTAATTTTTGAGTGTTTAATTCATGAAGATTAATAAGTGAAAAACCTTTATAAATTTCATCTGCTTTTAAGTTATTTTCCATTTTTGTTTTGCTGCTTCCCAAATAAATAACTATATGATGAATAGGTAAATGATATTTGCTCAATAAAAGAGCGTGATATTCTCCTATTCTATAATGCATCTTTTTATCATTAACCGTTTGAAATTCTAAATGAAGAATTTGTTTTTTATCTTTTTTCGTAATGATTTCAAAAACAAAATCCATCTTGCGTTCTAAAGTTTTGCTTAGTTTAGCAGGAAGTACTTTGTATTCTTTAATATTAAATCCTAATTCTTCTTGTATTAATGGTAGAAATATAGTTTCTGCATTTTCCTTAAAAACACGGTCATAAAGATTTCCTTCTTGTCTTTTTTTACTCATACGATACTTAGGTTTATTAATAATAAGAGTACTTATTTTTTAAATGTGACTTATTAATCATATTTTTATTTCATTAATAAAGAAAACTCTTTATCTTTACTCAAAAACCTTCTTCGTTAATCTATTTTAATTTTAAAAAAAATCATTTCCATAAAAAGAATAAAAATCTTACCTTTGAATTCCTTTTCAACAATAGTTAGTTATATCTGTAGTACAAGTAAAATTTATGCCTAGAAAGAAAGTAAAAGAGCCAGTTGAAGTATCAGAAGATGTTGTATCTGAGGATTTGATTTATATCAAAGGAGCGAGAGCTAATAATTTAAAAAATATTAATGTAACCATTCCCAAAAATCAATTGGTAGTGGTGACGGGTATGTCTGGTTCTGGTAAATCTTCTATCACGATGGACACCCTTTATGCTGAAGGACAGAGGCGTTATGTGGAGAGTCTTTCTTCTTATGCTCGTCAGTTTTTGATGAGAATGAAAAAACCAGATGTTGATTATATCAAAGGAATTTGCCCAGCCATTGCTATTGAGCAAAAAGTAAGTACAGGTAATGCCCGTTCTACAGTAGGAACTTTAACCGAGATATATGACTATTTGAAAATATTATTCGCTAGAATTGGTAAAACCTATTCTCCTATTTCTGGAGAATTGGTCAAAAAACACCATGTCAGTGATGTCGTAGATGCTATTCATCAAGAAGAGGAAGGCACTAGAGTGCAATTGTTCATGCCTATCCAAAAAAAATACGAAAGGACGATAGCTAAAGAATTGGATTTATTATTACAAAAAGGCTATTCTAGAATTTTTTATAATGATGCTTTACACGATATAGAAGATGTTTTAGAAAAGGATAAAAAAATTTTAAAAAAGAAAAGTCAAGATGTTGATATTTTAATATTGATAGACCGTTTTGTAGTCAAAAAAGAAGATGTTGAAAATCAAAAAAGGATAGCAGATTCTGTTTTGACCGCCTTTCAAGAAAGTGGAGGGGAAGCCATTATCTCTATTGAAAATAAAGAAAATTTGTTATTTAATAATAGATTTGAATTAGATGGAATTCTTTTTGATGAACCTAGTGTTCATTTATTCAATTATAATAATCCTTATGGAGCATGTCCTACTTGTGAAGGATATGGAAAGACAATGGGAATAGATGAGCATAAAGTTATTCCTAATAAAAGCCTCTCTATAATGGAAGATGCCATTGCTTGTTGGAAAGGAGAAAAAGGGCAATCTTGGAAAGAAAAATTGATTAAAAATGCCCATAATTTTGAATTTCCTATTCATAAACCGTATAAAAATTTAAGTGAAGAACAGAAAGAATTATTGTGGACAGGGAATGAATATTTTTGGGGAATAGATGAGTATTTTAAAGATTTACAAAGAAATACTTATAAAATACAGAATCGTGTCATTCTCTCTCGCTATAGAGGTAAAACCAATTGTTATACTTGTAAAGGAGGGCGTTTGAGAAAAGAGGCGACTTATGTCAAAATAGATGGCAAAGATATTACTCAATTAGTCAAATTACCTATTGACGAATTAGCTGATTTTTTCACTAATATTCAATTGAATGAACATGATTATGAAATTGCCAAAAGATTGATTTTAGAAATTAATCAACGTTTGGATTTGATGCAAAAAGTAGGACTATCCTATTTGACATTGAATAGAATTTCTTCTACGCTTTCAGGTGGTGAAACTCAAAGAATCAACCTCACTAGAACATTAGGAAGTAATCTCACCAGCTCATTGTATATTTTAGATGAACCCAGTATTGGTTTACACCCTAGAGATACACAACGCTTAGTTGCTGTTCTCAAACAATTGCGTGATTTGGGTAATACTGTAGTGGTAGTAGAACATGAAGAAGAAATCATTGCGAATGCAGATTATTTAATAGATATTGGTCCAAAGGCAGGAGCTTATGGTGGAGAAGTCGTTTTTGCTGGTCCTTATGAAGAAATTCATGATGAAGCAGCGGATAGCCTTACGGCTCAATACATGAGTAATAGAATGAAAATCCCCACTCCAACAATAAGGAGAAAGTTTACAGATAGTATAAAAATTATAGGTGCTTCACAGCATAATTTAAAGGATATAGATGTACAATTCCCTCTAAATACATTGACCGTTGTGAGCGGAGTTTCTGGCTCAGGAAAGACTACATTAATAAAGAATATTCTTTATCCTGCCTTGAAAATACATTTAGGGCAAGCCTATCCAGCTACACCAGGTATTTATACTCGAATCGAGGGCGATTTAGATAAAATTACTCAAATAGAGTTGATTAATCAAAACCCTATTGGGCGTTCTTCTCGTTCTAACCCTGTTACCTACGTCAAGGCTTATGATGCGATTAGAAAATTATTTACAGACCAACAATTGTCAAAGATTAGGGGCTATCAACCCAAGCACTTTTCATTTAATGTAGAAGGAGGTCGTTGTGATACATGTAAAGGAGATGGAGAAGTAGTGATTGAAATGCAGTTCTTAGCAGATGTTCGATTGACTTGTGAAGAATGCAAAGGAAAACGGTTTAAAAGCGATATTTTAGATATTCAATATAAAGAAAAAAATATTCATGAAATACTCCAAATGAGTATAGATGAAGCCATTGATTTTTTCGAGAACCAAAAGGATATCATGGCTAAATTACAGCCTCTTCAAGATGTGGGCTTGGGCTATATTCAATTGGGGCAATCGACAGGAACGCTCTCTGGAGGAGAAGCTCAAAGGGTCAAACTCGCTTCCTTTTTAGCTAAAGAAAATAGTAAAGAACATATTTTATTCATCTTTGATGAACCAACGACTGGACTTCATTTTCACGATATTCTCAAACTACTTTCAGCATTGAATGCATTGGTTGAGAAAGGGCATACTGTAATTGTCGTAGAACATAATATGGAAGTCATCAAATCAGCAGATTGGTTGATTGATTTAGGTGCTGAAGGAGGAAAAGAAGGGGGGCATTTATTGTTTGAAGGACGTCCAGAAGATTTAGTGAAAGTGAAAAAATCTTTTACAGCAGAATACTTAAAGGATAAATTATAAAAGACTATAAGGTTTCAAGCAAAAAAAGGACTTATTGTTGTTTTATTAATTGTTATCTAATTTAAGGAACAACATAGTCTTCTCTCATTTCATTTACAATTACTAAGGCAGGTGATTTAGCAACTTTATTGTTCATATTTAAAGCGGCTAACTTTTGATTACCACTTACTCTTTGTGAACAGCCCCATAGTAACATTCCACTTTCACTATCAAACATTTGCATAAAAAATTCAGTAAATAAATTATTTCTATGAATTTCATTAGGATAAAAACTACCCGTCCTAACTAATCCTTTAAATTTGATTTTTAAAATAACTTTGGGTTGGAAGGAATTTATTTTTTCCTCCAAGTTACTTTCTTCGCCATAAATTGATAGGTGTTTGGGAATATGAAATTCAGTCGTTACATTGCGTTCACTTAAATAATGGGTTAAATAATATCTTAGAGAATGATAATAAAAAGATAATTCTTCAGGTCCATCCATAGTTACTAATATTCTTGTTGTCGGAGCAGTAAAAGCTACATGATTTTCAGAAACTATTTCTGAGGATGTATGACAAGAAATAAAGGTAAATAATAGTAAGAAAATAAAATAGTGTTTTATATACATTTTTTAATGATTGCTTTGGTTAATTATAAAGAAATTTTGTTATTAAATACGTTCGCTCAAAAACTCAGTAGACAATGCCTGATTATCATTAATAAGAAAAATTTGGTTCAATACTTTTTGAACATGATTAAGGAATGCTTCTTCTTGGTTAATTTCGAAGGTTTTATAATAAGAATAATCATCTTCATCGTATATAACCTTTTTAAAATTCCAATTTTTTAGCTTTTGTTTTTCATCTTTACTTAATGCATTATAATACATACTGATGTGAATGGTATAAGCAAATACTTCGTCTTTATCATGTATTTCTGTAGGGTGACATATTTGAAATAAAACGGTTTCATCATGAATGATATCTAAATTATAAACATCATTGTTTTCTAAATATTTACTTTGTATGAGTGGAATTATTCTATCTTTAAAATCATTAATATTACTATAATCTATTAAGATTAATTGAGACTTTTTATGCATTTTATCATAATGTTCAGTAATATCTTCTAAATCTTTTTCACTCACTTGAAGAGACTCATTATACAAATGAATAAAGTTATTTTGTTCTTTATCTATATTATAAAAATAAAGAAAAATTGATAGTATGAGACCAATTATACCTATTATGCTTATGTTTTTCATATTTACATCTAATGCTTAAATACCAAAGATAAATAAAATTTAATTCACTTTGTATTTTCTTTTTATATAAGCAGAATATGTTAGTCCTAATATAGTAGGTAAAATCCAAGGAATTACCATCCACTGATGATGAATATGTAACACATCAATAATCAACCTACTGCCACTAAATGCAAAAAATGCCGTATACGCTGCTATTCCAGATATAATGGTTCCTTGAATGTGCATTTTGAGTTTGGTTTCTTTATTCATTGCTTTGGTTTTCGTCATAAAAACATCTCTCCCTGCTGGCAAACCCAATATTCCAAAGAAAGCCATCATTGTTCCCATCCCTAAAAATTGATGCATGATGCCTCCTGCCGCAATCATGGTAATACCAGATAAAAATAAAAGACTCACAAATACTTTTCTAATTCTAAAATAATTATTGCTCCATTCCTTTTTTTGTTGTAATATTTCATAAGAATACCAAAGAGGATAAGAAGTTATAATAGATAAATATCCAAGGAACATGGCGGCACCATATTTAGCAAATATTACATTGCAAATACTTAAGATAGCAGCAGAAACAAGTACTATCCACATAGATATATAATAATAAATACCAACTTTACGATGTAATTTACCTCCTTTCTTCGTAGCTACAGGAATCCAAAATAAAACTAAGCTTAAAAATCCAAATGGAATGTGTACCCATAGCATTGTTTTATAAATTAATTCTATCATTTTTATTAATTTGAATATGAATAATAGAACAAACATATATGCATTTTAGTGTAGTTTCAAGCAAAATGTGATGAGTGGAAATGCTAGGGATGAAATGTAAATGATTTGTGATGAATATCACCTGTTTGGGACGAATGACAAATTAAAATATTATATTTTACTTTTTAAACATGCTCTTAAAATGATGTATGTAACTCCTTGAAACTGGTATGGTTTCATCTATCTGTTCTATAGATAGTAATAACCCTTGAGCATTACCAGAAATTGAAGTGATTTTATTGCGATTGACCAAAAAAGAACGATGGCATCTTATCACAGGGCTTCCATTGAGTTCTTCTGTGATGTTTTTCATAGTCGCTCTTTCTACTTTTTCTTTAATTTCATTATTGTCAATAAATTTTATTTTTACATAGTTTTGTAATGCTTCTACATATAGAATATTATCAGCAGGAATATCATAAAGCGAAATGGCATTTGAAACAGAAGGTATAGTCTTGGCTTGTTGATTGAGTTCTTCGGCGATATTTTGGTATTGTTTTTCTTGTCTAAGCAATGTAATGGCACCAATAGCAATGATTGGAAACATACCAATGCTTAATGTTCCTCTAATCATGTGTGGAAAAAACTGCCAGTCGATATAACCAAAAAATATGAATCTAGCAAATATGAAATTGGCTAAACTTATAGTGAATATTAATCCTATTATTAATAAAATCCATTTACCAAAAGTATATGTTTTGGGCTTGCGTTTAAAACCTAAAAGTCGAATGATAAATTCATAAATTATACAAGCAATAAAGTTAGCTAATCCAAAACCCAAACAAGTTAAAAATTTATTATTCGGAATAGTTGAAATGTCAAAAGGTTGAAAAATGTATAAAAATAAAAATACAAACAAACTAATCCAAGCGACTTGCCAAATGTAAACCAACCAATTTTCTGCTAATGGAAATGGCTTTTTTAAAATATCTACTATGGATAACCATATTTTCATTGAATAAAATTATATGAATTTCAAGATAAAATTAAATTTTAATCAGATAATAATTTTTCTAGAATCCATAAGAAAAGGCTAACTAGAAGACTTGAGATACATAAATAAAAAGTATATTGTATGAAGTCAAATATAAATATTCTTCACAATCCCGAAAAAATTAATAATAAGATTAATAAAACTAAAAATATAAATGAAAGTAAAGAAATGACTATAAATAGGTATTTCAATTGTTTTATAATAAATAATTTCATGACTTGGAATTCATTAATGTTTGGTTTTTATAATTTTTTTATAATATAATCTTTGATTGTTATCTTCAATTTTTAAAAAATAAACACCCAAGGCTAAATGACTTAAATCTATATTTTCTAAAGAAGATGATGACTCTTTGTAAAAATGGATTTTTCCGCTAGAGCTGAAAATAGAAATTTTAATTTTTTCAGAATTAATGTTTTTAATATTAATATAATCTTGAACAGGATTAGGGAATACTTCAAAGAGATTCTCATTTTCAAGATGAATTATTTTTATATTGGAATAATTAAATGTTCCATCAAAATCTTCTTGTTTTAATCGGTAATAATATTTATTCGAAGATAAATTATAATCTATATATTCATAATAATTAACTTCTGATGAATTCCCTTGCCCATTTATCCAAGTAATATTTTCAAAATTCCTTCCATCAATACTTCTTTCAAGGTAGAAACCTTTGTTGTTGATTTCTGAATAGGTTTGCCAAGAACAAATTACAGTTTGGTTGTTTTGTTTTTTAATATTAAAACGAACCAATTCAACAGGTAAAAAAGAAGACTCTTCTTGAAAACTAGTTTCTGTCGTGCAAGCACTTTGACTAGCAGAACTATTAATACTAATACTATGTCCTAAGTCATTGTATCCAGTACTCGCTTCCCAAACTCCATCATTAGCCACACGAATACTATATTCTGACCGAGAATAAAGACTGTACTCAGGGTCGGGTAAATTCAATAATAAGTCATAATTGCCCAAAGGCATATCATTAGGGATACATAAGTTAGTTGAAACATTATGACTACCAGGCAACCAAAACCTTGGGTCTTCATCAATTTCTGCAAAAAATACATCTCCACTTAAACTATTCCTCAAGATAATTTCCACTCCTCTAGGATTAAATGGAGCAGCATATCCGACATTATCCAAATTAATATTAATCGAAACAATTTGACCAGTTTGTGCTTCATTGGAATAAGTTCCATCAATTAATACAAAGCGATAGCCTAATCTTTTCTTGATATCATCCAAACACGAACCTATCCATCCATTATTTACACTATTATTATATTGAGAATTAAGAAATGAATAATGGAATCGCTCTAATTCAGTATCGGCATAACCACCATCAGTATCACAATTGTCAAATGGCAAATATTCCGAGCAAGTTTCTCCTCCTACAACGACATATCTTGAATCATTTTCTAGGTATGGTTTTAAATTAGTAGTGTCAGCAAAAGAACTAGGAGGCCCATAATTGGTATAAGTACCAAAATCAGTATGACTTGCCAAAAAACAATCGTTATGATGACCAATGCGACTCAAAGCTGTACCATTATAAGCTGAAGCAGCATTCACAGGAGCTGAATTAGTAGGGGCACTCGTTCCATATACCGTTTTTTGTTTCTGTTGTGGATAACGCACCTGTATCATCCTATCAGATGGTACTGCACTTAAATAGGTATTCAATACTTCATTCCTATCTTCCCAGTTTGTCGTGGTCAATATATAAGGAGATTGAGAAGCATCGCCAAAATAATCTGTATAATAACCTTCACCCCAAACTCCAATAAAACCCATTTGCACTAAAGCAATGACATCTTTATTATTATTGAGATACGGTTGTAGTTGACCTATATGATGCAATACCCAAGTTTTTGAAGCATCACCATAAGGAGGACAAATCCAACTAGCACAAGTGCTTCCATCTATGTCATTAGTATAAGCAAAACGAACAATTAATTTTACCCCAGCTGTTCGTGCAGCATCAAAATCTGCTTGAACATTATCCAAGTAAGTAGAACTAATTGCCGAGTTCGTGAAATCATCTAAATAAAATATACGATATACTAGAGTAGAATAAATAGAATAGGAAGCAGAAGGTGGTGTATGTAAATTTCTATAAGAAGCTAATGTACTGGCATTTAATAATGAATAACTATCAGAATGTGTTCCTGCATAACGATAAAATCCACGTTCTGGATTAGGGAAATCATCTGTAGATTCCGTATAATTAACAGTAGTAGTTTGAGCACTTATATGAATACTCAATATAAAGCTTAATAATATAAATATTTTATTTTTCATGATTACAAACATTCAAAAAATAAAGAAATTTCTTTATTTTTTTTATTTTGCATTGTCGATCTTCTCTGAAATGGCCGCTTCTTTTACTGCCTTAGCCACTCTCCACGCTACATGCTCGTTGAGTGTTGGAGGAATAATCAAATCTCTACTAGGATGGTCAACTGATTTGGCGATAGCATAAGCCGCTTCTAATTTCATTTTAGGACTAATACGTGTAGCTCTCGCATCTAACGCTCCTCTAAAAATACCTGGAAATCCTAGGACATTATTGACTTGATTAGGTAAATCGCTTCGCCCTGTACCTACAATTGCTGCTCCACCTTTGAATGCTTCTTCAGGCATAATTTCAGGAATAGGATTGGCTAAACCAAAAATGATGGCATCGTCGGCCATTTTTTTGATATCCTCTGATTGAAGAATATTTCCTTGGCTAACACCAATAAAAACATCAGCGCCTTCTAATGCTTCTTGTACCGTTCCTTCTTGGTTAGTAGGATTGGTATATCTCAATAATTCTTGTTTGGCACTATTTAAATTATCTCTATTTTTATGAATAATACCTTTAGAATCGCATACTACTATTTCCCTTACGGGAATACATACATTAGGGTCGCTATTGTCCACGCATCGCAGTAATCTAGCAATAGCCACTCCTGCTGCTCCTGCACCGTTTATTACCACCCTAATATCTTCTATTTTTTTATTAACTACTTTACAAGCATTGATTAAAGCCGCAAGGACTACAATGGCAGTTCCGTGTTGGTCATCATGAAAAACAGGAATGCCTAAATCTTGTAATCTTTCTTCTATTTCAAAGGAACGAGGAGCAGAAATGTCCTCTAAATTAATCCCACCAAAAACAGGAGCAATCATTCTAACCGTTTCAATGATTTTTTCTGTATCTTGAGTATCTAGACAAATGGGAAAAGCATCAATCCCTGCAAATCTTTTAAACAACATGGCCTTTCCTTCCATTACAGGAATAGCGGCTCTTGCACCTATATTACCTAAACCCAATACAGCGGAGCCATCACTTACAATTGCTACTGTATTACATTTAATAGTATAATCCCATACAGCACTTGGATTTCTATGTATTTCCATACAAGGTTCTGCAACACCAGGTGAATAAACTAAGGACAATTCATCCTTTGTACGTACATCCATTTTAGGAGTCATTCTGATTTTGCCCTTAAGGCGTTTGTGAAGTATTAGTGATTCTTTAAAATAATCCATAAAACGTTAGAATAAGGTTAAAAATAAAATATTCCTTAGAATATTCCTTAACTTAGCAAAAATTAGGGCAAAGAAACGACAATTCCTAATTTATCTATTTATATTTTTAATAATAATTAAAAAACAAACTATCATGTTACGCAAAGGCTCACTTTTACTACTAATATTCTTTTTTTCTTTTCAATTTATAAATGCTCAATGTACACTCACTGTTGTTATTAAAAATATCAAAAAAGCGGAAGGAAAAATCGAAGTAGGTTTATATGATGGTCCTGAAAATTGGTTAGAAGAAACAGGGCAATATTATGAAGAAATATTGGACTGTACTTCCAGTCCAGAACAGACAATTATTATTGAAAATGTAGCATACGGAACTTATGGTTTTTCTCTTTATCAAGATGAAAATGGTAATGGAGAAATGGATTTTCGTACGTGGATTCCTAAAGAACCTTATGGATTTTCTAATAACCCAAGAGCAAAATGGTCAAAACCTTCCTTCAAAAAGTGCTCATTTGATGTCAATCAAGCTGAAATGACGATTGAAGTCGATTTGTACTATTGGTAAGATTGCCCTTTAACAAAATGTTAATTTTTCATTTAATATAAGTATTAATCTTCACTTTTATAATTAAATAATTATATTTAGGCTACCAATCCTTTTTTATAATTGTAAATCTAAAATAAGTGAAGAAAGTGAATTTGAAGGATTCCTTGGCTCATTGGAATCAAAGATGGAAAAGACTCCATAAAGGAAGAGTCTTTGGGGTGTTGTTTGCACTAATTGGAATAGTTGTAGCCACTATAATTTTCCTTAACCAACCGAAATTCTTTCAAGAAAGTATGGTCGCAGGGTCGGCAGTACAAGAAAATATTTCTGCTTTTGAAAGAATAGATGTTGAAGAGCGTTATGGTTTAATTTTTAATACCTATGATGTTGTAGAAGCTAAAGTTCAAAAAAATGATTTTCTAGGCGTTATTTTAGATAAATATGGTGTAAGTGCATTAGCAATTGACCAAATTGATAAGCAAGAAAAAGAATTGGAAACGAAACCTTATCTTATACCCAATAAAGAATATACCGTTCTTTTAGATAAAGAAAGTCAAAAAGCCCTCTATTTTATTTATGAGCCTACACCATACAGGTATTTTATCTATGACTTTACAGGAGAAACACCAACTGTTAGAGAGGTAGAAAAAGAAGTAGAGAAAAAGGTAGTAACTTCTTCGGGTATTATTGAATCTTCATTGTGGAATGCCATTGTTGGAAATAAGGAATTACCTGCTAATTTAGTTTGGGGAATTGCGGCTAATATGGAAGATGCATTACAGTGGTCTGTTGATTTTCACCACGTTCAAAAAGGAGATAGATTTCGTTTGATTTATGAAGAAGATTGGATTGAAGGGGAAAGAGTAGGTGTTGGTAAATTAATCGCTGCTTATTTTAATCAAGATAATAATGATTATTACGCCATTCGTTTTAAGAATGAAAACTTTGATGGCTTTTTTGATTTAGAGGGAAGACCCATGAGAAAATCTTTCTTGAAAGCACCTGTTAAATATGCTAGGATTTCTTCTCGTTATAATCTCAATCGCTATCATCCTGTTCTTAAAAGAAGAAAACCGCATTTAGGTACTGATTTTGCAGCACCTACAGGTACGCCTATTATGAGTACTGCTGATGGAGTAGTCATCAAAAAAGGAAGAACTAGAGGGAATGGTAATTATGTCAAAGTGAAGCATGATGATAGGTATGCTACTCAATACTTACATATGTCTAAATTCCAAAAAGGTGTAAATATAGGAACAAGAGTCAAACAAGGACAAATTATTGGTTATGTCGGTTCTACTGGTCTAGCAACAGGTCCTCATGTATGTTATCGTTTCTGGAAAGATGGTAAGCAAGTAGACCCTAAATTACAAAACATGCCTCCTCCTGACCCTATCCCAGAAAAAGATAAAGAACAATTCTTTCAAGAAAGGGATAAATGGTCTGGTATGCTTGATGATATAGAATACAAAACAATCGAAGAAGAAAAAATCGAAGAAGAAAAAGATTCTTTAGATGTTAACTTATAATAAAGAATTTTCTTTATTATTATAAATAATCTAATATCTACCGTCTTTCATCTATTCGTCTATTATAGTAAAATAATTCATTTTGAAATTAAAAATAAATTATGCAAACGCTTCCCTTAAAGGAAGCGTTTTGCTTTCTACCTCCAAAAGTATCGCCAACAGAGCATTAATTATAAGGGCTTTATGTCAAGAAAAATTTGAAATTAAAAACCTTTCTAATGCTAAGGATACTCAAACGCTATCCTATCTATTGTCTTCAAAAGAGGAAGTATTTGATGCAGGTCATGCAGGGACGACTTTTAGATTTATGACGGCTTATTTAGCTTTGCAAGAAGGAAGCCAAATCCTTACGGGTTCGGATAGAATGAAACAACGACCTATTGGGGTTTTAGTAGATGCTTTAAGGGAACTCGGTGCTCAAATTTCTTACTTAGAAAAAGAAGGATATCCCCCTTTAAAAATTGATAAACCCAATTGGAATAATATCAAAGAAATAAATGTTCCTGCTGATATTAGTAGTCAATATATTTCTGCATTATTAATGATTGCTCCTTGTTTGCCAAATGGTCTGAAAATTGTCTTTGAGGGGCAGCCTGTTTCTTTTCCTTATATCCAAATGACATTAAATATGATGGCTTATTTTGGAATAGAAGTCAAGAGAGAAGGCTTTGAATTTAGTATTGCTCCACAATATTATCAAGCTAAAAATATCACGGTAGAAGCTGATTGGTCTGCGGCTTCCTATTATTATGCAATGGCAGCTATAAGCCAAGAAGCAGAGATTGAACTCAAAGGGCTTTTTCAAAATTCGTGGCAAGGAGATGCGGTTATTAGAGATATTGCACAGCAATTTTTCGGTATTGATACTATTTATAATGAAGATGGAATAATTTTAACCAAGCAAAAAAATAAAGATTTTTCTTTATTTTTTGAATATGATTTTACAGAATGTCCTGATATAGCCCAAACATGTGCCGTTATTTGTGCTGCATTGAATATGCCTGCTAATATGACTGGCTTAAAGACTTTACGCATCAAAGAAACAGACCGTATTCAAGCACTGAAAGATGAATTAGTCAAAGTGAGTGTTGAAGTGAGTCCTTATAAAATAAAAGACGATGAAGGCATTAAAATGAAAGGTACATTAGAAATGAATGAACCCACATTCGCTACTTATGAAGACCATCGTATGGCAATGGCATTCGCTCCCTTATCTCTTTTGGGAACTATTTATATTGAAAAGCCTAATGTTGTACAGAAATCTTATCCTGATTTTTGGAAAGATTTTGAAAAGATAATTGATAAAGTGTAAATTAGAACGGTTTTAAATAAATATCTCTTACTTGTGTCTAATGGTTTAAAAGCTTAAATTGATATTATTATTAAGAGCATGTTTAAATTTTAATCTTTATGAAAACCAATATATTAAGAACTTGTCTTTATAAATATTTTATTGTTTATTCCGATAAACTCAAAAATATTTATTTCGCCAAAACCTCAATCTATTGAT
>JAHDBK010000609.1 GCA_020630455.1 Saprospiraceae bacterium | reverse complement strand
GGTTCGTATATGTGTAGTGCGACCGTATGGGAGCATTAACACATATACATTGTTATAGGCTTTCTTTTGCTTTATCAATTTTCTCAATTAACCTTACACTTAAGTCTTTTGCATCCTCAAATTCAATAATTAAACACTCAAGAATATAGCTTAATTTCCTTTTCGCCTTTTTAAGTTTTGGATATTTTTCAGATACTTCATCTACAACTGATTTAAATTCTTTCATATTTTTAATAGCAATCTCATGAGCTTGTGGAAATGCTCTTAAAACACTTTCTGCATTTAAAATATCTGGCATGTTTTTTCCTTTTAAGCTCATATTAAGTAAAAATAACTTGTTATACTCAACTACACCTTTTGTAAACGACTGACTAAAAATATCTATTTCACTTGATAATCTTGTTTTTAAAATTTCTATTGATACTGCCATTCTACTTATCTGTGTTTGAACAGCATTAGATTTGTCTGAATGCTTTCTGTTTATAACATAATCTTTTATTTTGTCTTTTATCTTTTTAGTCTTTTCGGATAATGATTTTACTTCCCTTATTTGTGTTTTAATTGAATCTTTTGCTTCATTCATGTATTCGCTTGCTTCGAGCATATCATAGAATGAATCACTCTCAACATCTCCATAGTTCTTATTTCTAGAATAAATTTCTAAAATATCTTCAATATATTCTTTGGCATTAATATCGAGTATTGAATCTTTCTTTATTTCTAATTTCCAATGTTTTTTAGTTTTTATTATAGTAGTCTTGTCAATTTTATTCCAATAAAGTTTTTCATCTTTAGAATTATAAAATACTAAAATAATTGGACAAGAAAGATTTAGCCAATAATTACAATGAACATTGGAAAAGTAATATGAGTAATGATTTTTAGACTCTTTTAAAACTTCTTCACCTGCTTTTACTTGAACTGCTATAAATTGCCCCGTAGGTTGCCCATCATTAGATTCTTCAATTATTACATCTACCCCAACATCTACAAGAGGTTGTTCTCTAAAAATCCATTTGAATCTTTTTTCAATCACAAGACCTAATTCAAGCAAACCAATTCGCTCTATATTACTATGTCTTTCTTTTGACATCAATTTAGTTTTTTTTGCCTATAACGGAGCGGCGGCTTGCCGCCGCCACAAGGAATCGCAGTGGTGGTCGGTAAGCCGCAGTTCTGTTTTGGGGCTTCGTTACCCCAAATGCGAGCCGCCGCTCCGTTCAGTTCAAGGGCGAAGCCCTTGAACTGAACGGTCTGTGTAGCTACCGTACGAGCGAATGCGAAGTATGGATAGCTACACATTGTTCGCTGCTGGCTTTTTTTTATTTTCCGTAGTATTCTTTCAATTCTTTTATTTCGTGCATTTGAGGTGTTTTTGAAGAATAAATTATTGTTACAGTATCTCCCAAACTTAGAATTTTGTCTATATCATCTTTTGTAGAAGTTTGATAAATTTCCCCATTCACTCGATATTTAGCTTGAACAGCCCAAGTAGACCTCCTTTTCCTTCTATTCATCATCCATGCTTTATTAACAATACCAATTGTCTCTTCTTGAAAAAATTCCATTTCCTTATTATCTTCAGACCCTATCAAAAGTACAAACGGAATCATTAAAAATACAGAACTATAAGCTAAAGCTTTTGAGGGTTCCTTAGATAATCCAATTTTCCTAAGTGATTTAAAAAGTAAAAATGGAAGAATTAAAAATCCTATTATTCCAATTAGCCATCCTTCTATTCCATTATCCCCACCATCATACCACATTCCTCTTGGCAATTTATAAAGTATTATCCAAAATGAAATATACAGTATTGGTAATCCAATTTTATTTATGTTTTTCTCTTTTTCCAATAGTTTTTTATTTTTTCAATATTTCTTTCAACGGGTACGCATCGTAAATTGTACTCTATTTTATTGTTTTTGGGTCTTTTTTTGAAATTCGTTCAGCAATTAATTCACATATTTTGTCGTACTCTTTTTCTCTTTCATACAACAAATTTAGCTTTTTTTAATCTGTTGCGTTTAATCCTTGAGTACAGGTCTTTTTTTTCTGCTTGCAGCGAACGTCCCCGTGTATGCGGCGTTGCCAGCTTTTGCTGGCAATGAACGTCATACACATTGTTGCACAAAACCTAAAGGTAACTAAAGTTGACCCAGAGGTTTCCCTTTAT
>JAHDBK010000042.1 GCA_020630455.1 Saprospiraceae bacterium | reverse complement strand
CTATGGAAAAAGGTCTTCGTTTCGCAATTCGTGAAGGTGGACGTACCGTAGGTGCTGGTCAGGTAACTGAGATTATTAAGTAATAAAATTATTTACTTCTCTTTCTTTTATAAAAGATATAAAGAAGTAGTATAATATATATATGAAAATTAAGTGCCTCTTTTGAGGTGCTTAATTTTCGCATAAGCGGGCGTAGCTCAATTGGCAGAGTGGCGGTCTCCAAAACCGTAGGTTGTGGGTTCAAGTCCTACCGCCCGCGCAAAATAAAAAAAATGGAAAAAATTACTTTATATATTAAAGAAAGTTATAACGAATTAGTAAATAAAGTTTCTTGGCCCACTTGGCCTGAGTTACAAAGTACTACTGTTCTAGTAATTGTCGGAACTATAATTTTAACCTTGATAATTGCTGCTTTAGACTTTGTTTCTGGTGAATTAATAATGAAACAAATTTATAAATTACTTTAATTACGTACTATAACGCTTTATCAATTATGGAAGATTCAAGATGGTACTCACTCAGAGTAATTAGTGGAAAAGAAAGAGTTATTAAAGAAAGAATTGAACAAGAAATCCAAAGAAATAAGTGGGATTCTGCTGTTACTTCCGTATTAGTTCCAACTGAAAAAGTATATAAAGTCCGAAACGGAAAAAAAATAGTTCAAGATAGAAATATTTTACCAGGTTATATCCTTATCGAAGCAATTCCAGGTAAATTCTCTGGAGAAATAATTACTACGATACAGAACCTTCCGAATGTAATTTATTTTATTGAAAAAAATAGACCTATACCAATGAAACCTGCCGAAGCTAATAGGCTCTTAGGTAAAGTGGACGAATCTAAAGATATGACTGAAGCTTTATTAGAACCATATTTAGTAGGCGAAACAATTAAAATTATTGATGGTGCTTTTAGTGGATTTGTTGGAGATATTCAAGAAATCAATGAAGAAAAGAAAAAATTAAAAGTAATCGTTAAGATTTTCGGTAGAGGTACCGAAGTAGAATTGAATTTTATGCAAGTAGAAAAACAATCATAAATAATCCGTGCTTTTAAGCTGCTTCCCGGTATTACTTAGATGTGTTTTCTAATATTTATTTTAATAGATAAAAAATTTTAAAATGGCTAAAGAAGTCGAAACGTTTATCAAGTTACAAGTAAAAGGTGGTGCTGCTAATCCAGCTCCTCCAGTTGGTCCAGCACTAGGTGCGAAAGGGGTAAACATTATGGAGTTTTGTAAGCGTTTTAATGCAGAAACACAAGATAAACCGGGACAAGTATTACCAGTTGTAATTACAGTTTTTAAAGACAAGTCTTTTACCTTTGTAATTAAAACTCCTCCTGCTGCAGTTCAATTAATGTTAAAAGCAAAAATTAAGAAAGGATCTTCTGTTCCTAACCGTGATAAAGTCGGTTCTGTTTCTTGGGATGATATCAAAG
The DNA here is from genome assembly GCA_020630455.1 of Saprospiraceae bacterium. GTDB lineage: Bacteria > Bacteroidota > Bacteroidia > Chitinophagales > Saprospiraceae > JAHDCE01. The sequence continues at coordinate 12,335 of JAHDBK010000042.1, read as the reverse complement.
AAATAGCAGAAAATAAAATGTCTGATTTAAATGCTTTTACAATTGATTCTGCTATGAAAATGGTAGCAGGAACAGCTAGAAGTATGGGAATTACTGTTTCAGGTAATGCCCCTTGGCAAGGAGAATCTATCGCAGACGCGTAATTTTTTAATATAACGAGGAAGTTCTTAGAACGATATTACCTCTAAAATTTTTAATAATGGCAAAAGTTTCAAAAAGAAGAGCACAAGTTCAAGATAAACTTGAAAAAGGAAAGCTCTACACAGTAAAAGAAGCAATGGCCTTGGTTAAAGAAGTCAATTTAGCACGTTTCGATGCTTCTGTTGACTTACATATAAAATTGGGAATTGACCCAAGAAAAGCAGACCAGGCTATTCGTGGTACTACTACTTTACCTCACGGAACAGGTAAAACTAAAACAGTTTTAGTATTTTGTACTTCTGATAAAGAAGAAGAAGCAAAAGCTGCAGGTGCAGATTATGTTGGATTAGATGAATTAATTCAAAAAGTTCAAGGTGGTTGGGTCGATTTTGACGTAGTAGTAGCTATGCCAAGTGTAATGGCAAAAATTGGTAGATTAGGACGTATTTTAGGTCCTCGTAATTTAATGCCAAACCCTAAATCTGGAACAGTAACTCCAAATGTTGGTGCTGCTGTCGCTGATGTTAAGGGTGGTAAAATCTCTTTTAGAGTAGATAAAACAGGTATTATTCATTCTTCTATAGGAAGAGTATCTTTTGATGCTGATAAATTAGCAGACAATGCTAATGAATTAATTTCTACTCTAGTTAAAATGAAACCGTCTTCTGCAAAAGGTACTTATTTGAAATCTATTACTGTTGCAACTACGCAAAGTTTAGGTGTGCCTATTGATGGAAAGACTATCAAATAATCCTATTAAAAAAGGAATGTTATGAATAAAGAATTAAAAACAGCAACTATAGAAGAATTAAAAGAAAAATTTGAAAATAATAATTTCTTTTATATCGCCGATTCTTCTTCTATGACAGTTGCAGATATCAGTGACTTTCGTCGTCTTTGCTTCCAAAAAGGAGTAAACGTGAAAGTTTATAAAAATACTTTGATTAAAAAAGCATTGGAATCTTTTGACGAAAATAAAGGGTATGCTCCTTTATATGATGTTTTAAAAGGTCAATCAACTATCTTATTCGCAGAAACTGCTGCTAATTTACCTGCTAAAGTTTTAAAAGAATTTAGAGGTGATAAAGGTGAAAAACCTGTTTTAAAAGCAGCTTATGTTGATACCGATGTTTATGTAGGAGATGATCAAATTAAACCTCTTGCCGAATTAAAATCAAAAGAGGATTTATTAGGAGAAGTAGTGGTATTACTTCAGTCTCCAATCAAAAATCTTGTGGGTGCTTTACAATCTGGAGGAAATACGCTTTCAGGTTTACTAAAAGCATTAGAAGATCGCGGCGAATAATTAGTTTAGGCTTCCAAGTTTAACGTCTCATAAATAACTTTATTTTTTAATTAACTAAAATACGTTTATAATGGCGGATTTGAATTCATTAGCAGAGCAACTAGTTGGACTAACTGTAAAAGAAGTAAAAGAGTTAGCTGACATTTTAAAAGACCAATATGGTATTGAACCAGCAGCAGCAGCAGTAGCTGTAGCAGCAGGTCCAGCAGCAGCTGGCGGAGACGCAGCAGCTGAAGAAAAAACTGAATTTGATGTAGTATTAAATTCAGCTGGAGCAAGCAAACTTAAAGTCGTAAAAGAGGTTAAAAATCTTTTAGCTGTAGGTTTGAAAGATGCTAAAGACTTAGTAGATAACGCTCCTTCAACAATTAAAGAAGCTGTTCCTAAAGAAGAAGCTGAGAAAATCAAAGCTTCTTTGGAAGAAGCTGGAGCTGAAGTTGTTCTTAAATAATTGGATGACTTTAAGTGCCTTCTTAGCCGAATGGCAGTTATATCATAAAGGCTTAGCCGATTAACAATAGTGTTTTTCGGCTAAGCCTATTGTGGTATAAAAGATTAAAAACAAAATTGAAACAATTGTGTTTAATTATATATAGTGTATTTTTAATATACTAACCAATAAAAAATCTCATAGCTTGATATGAATGAAACCAAGTTAACACAAGCCGAGCTTAGACATAATTTCGGTAAAATTAAAAAGGCTGATTACCCTGATTTCTTAGAAATTCAGGTCAAATCATTCCAAGAATTTTTTCAATTGGAAACAACTCCCGAAAATCGTATGAACGAAGGTTTATACCGAGTATTCCAAGAAAACTTTCCAATTACAGATACTAGAAATATTTTTGTTTTAGAGTTTCTAGATTACTTTATTGATCCTCCTCGTTATACAATGAGCGAATGTATGCAAAGAGGCTTAACATACAGTGTTCCATTAAAAGCAAAATTAAGATTATCATGTAATGATGAAGAGCATGTTGATTTTGAAACAATTGTTCAGGATGTATTTTTAGGAAATATTCCTTATATGACTCCTAAAGGTACTTTTATAGTAAATGGTGCCGAAAGAGTAATTGTTTCTCAATTACATCGTTCTCCAGGGGTATTCTTTGGACAAAGTTTCCACCCTAATGGAACTAAAATCTACTCAGCTAGAGTCATTCCTTTTAAAGGGGCTTGGATGGAATTTGCAACCGATATTAATACCGTAATGTATGCATATATCGATAGAAAGAAAAAATTCCCTGTAACTACCCTTTTAAGAGCCATTGGCTTTGATACAGATAAGGAAATATTAGACTTATTTGATTTAGCAGATGAAATTCCTGCTGATGCCAATTCTCTTAAAAATGCTATTGGTAGAAAATTAGCTGCTCGTGTATTAAAAACATGGAATGAAGATTTCGTAGATGAAGATACAGGAGAAGTAATTACTATAGAAAGAAACGAAATAATCTTAGAAAGAGATATTGTTCTTGATGAAGATAATATTAATTTAATATTAGAAACAGATGCACAAGTAGTTGCTCTTCAAAGAGAAGATATTGCAGAAGATTATTCTATTATATTTAATACTCTACAAAAAGACCCTTCTAGTTCTGAATTAGAAGCGGTTCAACATATTTATCGTCAATTAAGAGGAACTGATCCTCCTGATGATGAAACAGCTAGAGGTATTATCGATAAATTATTCTTTTCAGATAAAAGATATAATTTAGGAGAAGTAGGCCGTTATAAAATAAATAGAAAATTAGGTGTTGATAGAGATCATGAGACTTTAGTATTAACTAAAGAAGATATTATCTCTATTGTTAAATACTTAGTCAGCTTAATGAATCAGAAAGCTGAAATTGATGATATTGACCACTTGAGTAATCGTAGAGTGAGAACTGTAGGTGAGCAATTATATGCTCAATTTGGAGTTGGTTTGGCTCGTATGGCTCGTACTATTCGTGAAAGAATGAATGTAAGAGACAATGAGGTATTTACTCCTATTGACTTAATCAATGCTCGTACCTTATCATCAGTGATTAACTCATTCTTTGGTACTAGTCAATTGTCTCAATTCCTTGACCAAACCAATCCTTTATCTGAAATTACGCACAAAAGACGTATTTCAGCATTAGGACCGGGTGGTTTAAGTAGAGAAAGAGCTGGTTTTGAGGTACGTGATGTTCACTATTCTCATTACGGTCGTCTTTGTACAATTGAAACACCAGAGGGGCCAAATATTGGTCTAATATCAACGCTTTGTGTTCATGCAAAAGTCAATAAGATGGGCTTCTTGGAGACTCCTTATAGACCTGTAGATGAAGGCAAAGTTGATTTTGGAGCAGGACTTAAATACCTTTCTGCTGAAGGAGAAGATAGAGCCATTATTGCTCAAGCTAATACTCCAGTAGGAGAGAAAGGAGCATTCATGGTAGATAGAATTAAATGTCGCCAACATGGTGATTTCCCTGTTCTAGCTCCTAATGAAATTGAATATATGGACGTAGCTCCTAATCAAATTGTGGGTGTTTCGGCTTCATTAATTCCTTTCTTAGAAAATGATGATGCCAACCGTGCCTTGATGGGGTCTAACATGCAACGTCAAGCAGTTCCTTTAATTCGTCCTCATTCTCCAATTGTAGGTACAGGACTAGAAGGAAAAGTAGCTGGGGATTCTAGAATGTTGATTAATGCAGAAGGAAATGGAGTGGTAGAATATGTAGATGCTAATGAAATAGTAATCAGATACGATAGAACTCAAGAAGATCAATTAGTTTCTTTTGAAGATAATCGTAAAGTTTACGATTTAATAAAATTCCTTAGAACTAATCAAGGAACTTGTATTAATTTGAAACCAATTGTCAGAAAAGGAGATAGAGTAGTTAAAGGTCAGATTTTATGTGACGGTTATGCCACAGATAAAGGAGAATTGGCTTTAGGACAAAACCTAAAAGTAGCATTCATGCCTTGGAAAGGGTATAACTTTGAGGATGCTATCGTACTTTCTGAAAGAGTAGTTCGTGAAGATGTATTTACTTCTTTACATATAGAGCACTTTGAATTGGATGTAAGAGATACGAAGTTAGGAGAAGAAGAATTAACCAGCGATATCCCTAATGTCAGCGAAGATGCTACCAAAGATTTAGATGAAAATGGTATTATTCGCGTTGGTGCTTGGATTAAAGAAGGTGATATTATTATTGGTAAAATTACTCCAAAAGGAGAATCTGATCCTACTCCTGAAGAAAAATTATTAAGAGCAATCTTTGGTGATAAAGCAGGTGATGTAAAAGATGCTTCTCTTAAAGTGAAGCCTTCTAAAAAAGGTGTTGTTATCAATAAGCAATTATTTGCTAGAGCTAAAAAAGATAAAGTTCAGAAAGAACAAGAGAAAAAGCAAATTCAACATCTTGACGACCGCCATGCTATCGCTTTGAATGAATTAAAAACTATCTTAATTGATAAATTATTAATTTTAGTAAAAGGAAAAGTTTCTTCTGGTGTAAAAAGCGTTTACGGTGAAATTTTAATTCCTGAAGGTACTAAATTCAATCAAACTATTCTAAAAGAATTAGAATATGCTTCAGTTGATTATAGTAATTGGACAGAAGATAAAAATGTAAACAGCTTAATCGCTCGTCTATTACATAATTATTCTATCAAAGTAAATGAAGAGATAGGACGTTATAAAAGAGATAAATTTAATATCAGTATTGGTGATGAATTACCAGCAGGTGTCCTTAAACTAGCAAAAGTTTATGTTGCTAAAAAGCGTAAACTTAAAGTAGGAGATAAATTAGCTGGACGTCACGGAAATAAAGGTATTGTTTCTCGTATCGTTCGCCAAGAAGATATGCCTTTCTTAGAAGATGGAACACCTGTTGATATTGTATTGAATCCATTAGGGGTACCTTCTCGTATGAATTTAGGTCAAATCTTTGAAACTGTACTAGGTTGGGCTGGTGAAAAACTAGATAAAAAATTCGCGACACCTATCTTCGATGGTGCTAGTTTAGATGAAATTGATGAATTCTGTAAAAAAGCAGATTTACCATCATTAGGTCAAACATATTTATTCGATGGTGAGACAGGGGATAGATTCCATCAGCAAGCAACGGTTGGTGTTATCTATATGTTGAAACTTTCTCACATGGTAGATGACAAAATGCACGCTCGTTCTATTGGTCCTTATTCATTGATTACTCAACAACCTTTAGGTGGTAAAGCACAGTTTGGTGGTCAACGTTTTGGTGAAATGGAGGTATGGGCATTGGAGGCATTCGGAGCTTCTAACATCTTGAGAGAATTATTGACTTTGAAATCGGATGATATTATTGGTAGAGCTAAGACTTACGAGGCTATCGTTAAAGGAGATAATCTACCAAATCCAAATATCCCTGAATCATTCAATGTATTGGTTCATGAGTTAAGAGGATTAGCTCTAGATGTTAAATTCGATTAATAACAATATTTTTTTATTTTTTGTTAATATTATTCAATTAATATTAATATTCTAATTTAAAATAGATAATTAATAAAATATATTATGGCATTTAAAAAAATTCAAAATAATAGAGTAGATTCAAACTTTGATAGTATTACCATTGGTTTGGCATCTCCTGATCAGATATTAGAACGCTCTTATGGTGAAGTTCTAAAGCCTGAAACTATTAATTATCGTTCATATAAACCTGAACGTGATGGACTATTCTGTGAAAGAATTTTTGGTCCTGTAAAAGACTATGAATGTTATTGTGGAAAATATAAGCGTATCCGTTATAAAGGAATCGTTTGTGATAGATGTGGAGTCGAAGTTACAGAGAAAAAAGTACGTCGTGAACGTATGGGACACATTAAATTAGTCGTTCCTGTTGTTCATATTTGGTATTTTAAATCATTACCTAATAAAATTGGTTATTTATTAGGACTTTCGTCCAAAAAATTAGAGACGATTATCTATTATGAAAGATATGTCGTTATCCAAGCAGGTGTTGCAGAAAAGCAATGCAGCCATATGGATTTATTGACGGAAGAAGAATACCTTGAAATTTTAGAAAATCTTCCTAAAGAAAATCAAACATTAGATGACAGCGACCCTAATAAGTTTATTGCTAAAATGGGAGCTGAAGCAGTTAGAGATTTATTAGAAAGATTACAATTAGACGATTTATCTTATGCTTTAAGAGATCAAGCTGCAAATGAGACTTCTCAACAAAGAAAGTCTGAGGCTTTAAAGAGATTAAGAGTTGTTGAAGCATTTAGAGATGGTTTGTCTAGAGTAGAAAATAGACCTGAATGGATGACCATTCAGTATTTACCAGTTGTTCCACCAGAATTAAGACCTTTAGTTCCTTTGGATGGTGGTAGATTCGCGAGTTCAGATTTGAATGATTTATATCGTAGAGTAATTATACGTAATAATCGTTTGAAAAGATTATTAGAAATCAAAGCTCCTGAAGTAATCCTCCGTAATGAAAAGCGTATGCTTCAAGAGTCTGTAGACTCTCTATTTGATAACTCACGTAAGTCAAATGCTGTAAAAGCAGAAGGTGGACGTTCTTTAAAATCTTTAAGTGATGTTCTTAAAGGAAAGCAAGGTCGTTTCCGTCAAAATCTATTAGGAAAACGTGTCGATTATTCTGGTCGTTCTGTAATTGTGGTAGGTCCTACTTTAAAATTACACGAATGTGGTCTTCCTAAAGGAATGGCATCAGAGTTATTCAAGCCTTTCGTTATTAGAAAACTAATAGAAAGAGGAATCGTAAAGACCGTTAAATCTGCTAAAAAATTAGTAGATAGAAAAGACCCTGTTATTTGGGAAATCTTAGAAAATATAATGAAAGGGCATCCTGTTTTATTAAACCGTGCTCCTACATTACATAGACTTTCTATTCAAGCATTTCAACCAGTATTAATAGAAGGAAAAGCGATTCAATTACATCCTTTAGTTTGTGGTGCATTCAACGCCGATTTCGATGGTGACCAAATGGCGGTACACGTACCTTTAGGACATGCTGCTATACTAGAAGCACAAGTATTGATGTTGGCTTCACATAATATGTTGAATCCTCAAAATGGTTCTCCTATTACATTACCTTCTCAGGATATGGTATTAGGCTTGTATTATATTACCAAAGAACGTCGTTCTACTAAAGAATTAGTCGTAAAAGGTGAAGGATGCACTTTCTATGGGCCAGAAGAAGCAATTATCGCTTATAATGAAGGAAGAGCTGACTTGAATGCAGCCGTAAAAGTACGTGTAAAGGTTGAAAATGAAGAAAAAGAATTAGTCAATAAAGTCGTAGAAACGACTATTGGTAGAGTTCTTTTCAATCAAGCAGTACCAGAAGGAGTTCCTTTTGTAAATGATACTTTAGGTAAAAAACAATTGCGTAAAGTAATTGGTAATATTCTGAGAAGAACAGATACTCCTACAACCGCTAATTTCCTTGATAAAATAAAAGATTTAGGATTTTATTGGGCTTATAAAGGTGGTTTATCATTCAACTTAGGAGACTTAATTGACCCTTCTATCAAACAAACTGCCCTAGACCAAGCTCAAGAAGAAGTAGATGAAGTTTGGGATAATTATAATATGGGTTTCATTACTAATAATGAAAGATATAATAAAATTATTGATATTTGGACAGCAGCAGATACTAGAGTAACTACAACTTTGATGAAGGAAATGGCTGCTCATAAACAAGGATTTAACTCAGTGTATATGATGTTAGATTCTGGCGCCCGTGGTTCTAAACAACAAATTAAACAGCTTTGTGGATTGAGGGGCTTGATGGCTAAACCTCGTAAATCAGGTGATACTGGAGGAGCTATTATTGAAAACCCAATCTTATCAAATTTCGTAGATGGTTTATCCGTATTGGAATACTTCCTTTCTACTCACGGTGCTCGTAAAGGTCTTGCAGATACCGCTTTGAAAACAGCCGATGCAGGTTATTTGACCCGTCGTTTAGTGGATGTATCTCAAGATGTAGTTATCATGGAGGAGGATTGTGATACGCTCAGAGGATTAGAAACATCTGCGTTAAAAGACAATGAACAAGTAATTGAAACATTAGCTTCTAGAATCGCTGGAAGATATACTCTTGAAGATATTATGCACCCTGTTACTGAAGAACTTATCCTTGAAGCAGGAGAATATATCGATGAAAATAATGCTGAATATATCGAAGAAATAGGTATAGAAACAGTATATATTCGTTCTGTATTAACTTGCGAAACGAAGAGAGGTACTTGCTCGAAGTGTTATGGTAAGAACTTAGCAACGGGTAGAATTGGTGAAGCAGGAGATGCAGTCGGTATTATAGCCGCTCAATCAATCGGTGAGCCAGGTACTCAGTTGACTTTACGTACATTCCATACAGGTGGTACGGCGATGACTAGTAAAATTGATAATGAATTATTATCTAAATTTGATGGTAAGATTTCTTTTGATGGTCTAAGAACGACTACTACTACTGATAATGAAGGTAATGAAACCGTAGTAGTCCTTTCTCGTTCTGCTGAATATAGAATTGCAGATGCTAAATCTGGTAAATTATATACTTCAAACTATATTCCTTATGGTGCTAATTTATTCGTTAACCCAGAAGGTCAAGTATTGAAAAAAGGAGATAAGATTTGTGATTGGGATCCATTTAATAACTTGATTGTTTCTGAATTTTCAGGAATCGTACAATTTGAAAATGTGATTGAAGGTGAAACTTGTCGTGTAGAACAAGATAGCACAACAGGTCACCAAGAAATTGTTATTGTAGAATCAAGAAGAAGAAAACGTAGAATTCCTACTGTAAATGTATTGTCTTCAAGTGGAGATGTACTGAAATCTTATAACTTACCAGTAGGAGCGATTTTAGTTGCTAACGACGGAGATAGTATTGGAAGTGGTGATAAAATTGTAAAAATTCCTAGAAAATTAAGCCAAGTACAGGATATTACAGGTGGTCTTCCTCGTGTTACAGAATTATTCGAAGCACGTAACCCTTCTAATCCTGCTATTGTATCTGAAATTGATGGTATCGTAAGTTTCGGTAAAATCAAACGTGGTAACAGAGAGGTTATCGTTGTTTCTAGAGATGGTTCGCAAAAACGCAAATATATGGTAGGTCTTTCTAGACATATCTTAGTTCAAGAAGGTGACTTCGTACGTGCGGGAATGCGTTTATCTGATGGACAAATTTCTCCTAGAGATATTTTGAAAATTAAAGGTCCTTTTGCTGTTCAACAATACTTAGTAAATGGTGTTCAAGAAGTATATCGTTCTCAAGGTATTCCTATTAACAATAAACACTTAGAAGTTATTGTACGTCAAATGATGCAAAGAGTTCAAATTGAAGATGCAGGAGATACTCGATTCTTAGAAGGTGAAGCTGCTGATAAATTTGATTTCTTAATAGAAAATGATTGGATTTTTGATAAAAAAGTAATTACTGATTCTAAGGATTCTACTAAATTGAAAAAAGGACAAATCGTTTCTTTACGTCAATTAAGAGAAGAAAATTCTTACCTAAAACGTAATGATAAAAAACCAGTTTCTTTTAGAGATGCTAGAACAGCAACCTCTTCTCCTTTATTACAAGGTATTACCAAAGCATCTTTAGGTACGAAGAGTTGGATTTCTGCTGCTTCTTTCCAAGAAACTACTAAGGTCTTGAGTACAGCTGCAATCGCTGCTAAAGAAGATCACTTATTAGGTTTGAAAGAAAATGTAATCGTAGGTAAATTAATACCAGCAGGAACAGGAAGCCGCCGATTCAAAAATCTTCTCGTTACTCACAAAGACGAGTATGATAGAGAATCCTTCCGTAGAGATAGCGTAAGTGATATTATGTTTGATTAATATTAATATTTAATATCATAGTTTATAAATAAAACAGTCATTTCAATATATTGAAATGACTGTTTTTTATTATAGTTTTATGACTTTCAAAATAATATTTATAGTAAGTTAGAAGGTAAAAATTATCAAACATATACCAATTTAAATAATAAAGAATTTTCTTTATTATTTAAATATAATACTAATCCATATTGATAAATACACTTTAGCTCTTCTGTAAAGGTTTGAAATATAGTCAATTGTGAAAAAGTGGTAATGTATTATCCGATACGGATGCGTATAATACTAATCCACATTGAAAAATACACTTTAGCTCTTCTGTAAAGATTTGAAGTATAGTCAATTGTGGTAAAGTTGTAATGAATTATCCGATACGGATGCGTATAAGTCTAACGTCTAATTTCTATTGTCTAAAATCTAAAATCTAACTATATGTCTGATACAACATTGTCAAAACAATCTGCCTTACACCTTAAACAGGTATATTTTGGTGGAAATTGGACCTTTTCTAATATGAAAGACCAATTGTCAGATGTCAGTTGGGAAGAAGCAACTACTAAGCTACAAGATTTAAATTCAATAGCTGTGCTGACTTTTCATATTGCATATTATGTCAATGCACAATTAGAAGTGTTCAAGGGTAATCCCTTAAATGCTCATGATAAATACAGTTTTGACCTCGAACCCATCACCTCTCGAGAACAATGGGAGCAAATGCTTTCCGATATTTGGGATAAATCCAACCAATTAATAGAACATATTGAAAAAATGTCCGATGAGCAATTTTTTCAGAATTTTACAGACGAAAAATATGGCAATTATTTTAGGAATATTCACGGTATGATAGAGCATACTCATTATCACCTTGGACAAATAGCCATTATTAAAAAGATGATAAGGAATAAAGCTTAGATTTGAATTGGTTTTAAGAATGAAAAAGCATTCTCTAAACTATTATTAATAAAGAATTCTCTTTATTGTTGCTTGCCTAAAGTCTATTGTCTAATATCTAATAAACTAACGATTATTTAGAATACTGTACAATTTTTTTCTGTAAATCAATTAAAGAAGCATGATTTCCATTTTGAGATAACTCTTTTCTTATGGCTTCCAAAGCAGCCTCTGTTTGTCCAGTTAGGTATAATGAAACAGCGAGGTTGTGTACTGCTTTTTGTCTAGTCTTTTTCTTAGAACTCAAAGTAGAAATTTTAGGCTGAAGTAAGCTGATGACTTTTTCAAAGTTTCCATGCCTTATATTCATAGCAGACCTTTTTATTATTTCTTCTCCTTTGGTGTAATACAACCAATTCGAGCGAATCTCTTTAGGGGCAAATTCGCTTTTTACTTTCTTTTCAATAATTTTGGATAATTCGGGTTTTCTATTGACTTGCATACTGTCCATTTTAGCAGTTACGCCCTCTTTTGTTAATCCTTCAGCTATTAATGAAGCTTCTTCTATGTAAGGTGTTTCCAAAAGGATTGCACCAGACTTGGTATCATATAATCTTAAATGGATTTGCATTTGATTTTCTTGAGTACATTCCACGACATCTAAATAGTAATCGTTACCATTTTCATCTAATTGATGTTTTTGCTTATTCACATAAGTAAAAGTTTCCTTATAAAATAACTGTTCTAAACACAATAATGCATCTCTATTCTCAGCATAATTATTAATATCTTCTTTATTTAGAATGTCAGCGACTCCACCATCAAAAGAATGTTTAAAAGATTTAGGACTCAAATGAGTAGTAGCAGGGATTTTAGATTGGATTTGTTTTAAAAACACCCTTCCCTCATTATCTGTAATTTGACCAGTTTCGAGCGTATTTTCAATGCTAATACCTACACTTTTTTCTTTTGACCTATCCAATAAAGTAATTGTTTTGATATGAGTAGGAATAACGTGTTTGGCGGGAATAACTTCTTCTAAGTTAGAATAATAAGCCTTATTGCAATTGGTATTAAGGAGTACAAATGAAAGGATTAATAAATAGTAAATATTTTTCATAATAATAAAGAATTTTTTTTATAATT
>JAHDBK010000041.1 GCA_020630455.1 Saprospiraceae bacterium | reverse complement strand
AAATGTATATTAATTTAATAAGCGATACTGTTACCAAGCCTACAACTGAGATGTTGGATGCTATGTTCAATGCAGAAGTAGGCGATGATGTATTTAATGAAGACCCTACAATTAACCGTTTGCAAGAGATGGCAGCCGGTATGTTTGGTAAGGAAGCAGCCCTTTTTTGTCCTTCAGGAACGATGACCAATCAAATTGCTATTGCTGTGCATACTTCTAAATTATCAGAAGTCATATGCCATGAATACTCTCATATTTATCAATATGAAACAGGAGCTTATGCATATAATGCACAAGTAGGGGTTAAATTATTGAAAGGAGCAAATGGTATATTAAGTCCCCAAGATGTAGAAGCAGCTATTAATCCAGATTATGATTGGTTGGCACAAAGTCAGTTGGTCGTTATTGAAAACACGAGCAATAAAGGAGGAGGTTCTTACTATGATATTAATACCATAAAAGAAATACATAAAATATGTAAGAAAAGAGGGTTGAAATTGCATTTAGATGGTGCAAGATTATTCAATGCTTTGGTAGAAACAGGAGAGTCTCCCAAGCAATATGGAGATTTATTTGATTCTATTTCGATTTGTTTGTCAAAAGGATTAGGAGCTCCTGTTGGTTCTTTATTAATTGGAAGCAAAGAAGATATGTACTTGGCTAGAAGATTAAGGAAAGCTATGGGCGGAGGAATGAGACAAGCTGGATATTTAGCAGCAGCGGGCATTTATGCCTTAGAAAACAATATCCAAAGATTGAAACAAGATAATGATAGGGCTAAATCTCTAGGAGAAACATTGAGTGAATTGAATTATGTAGAAACGGTTCGACCTATTGCTACTAATATTTTGATATTCGATATTAAAAAACCATTTACAGCAGAAAACTTTTTACCGCTTTTAGCTGAAAAAGGAATCAATGCATCTCCATTTGGTCCTCAAACGATTCGCTTTGTTACCCACCTTCATATTACAGATGAAATGATTGAAAAAACTAAGGCGATTTTAAAAGAATTAGAAATAAAATACAGCGAACAGTTATCAGCGAACAGTTAATAATTATAAGTTGGGTTTGACAACATGTTTGATTTAGTATTTTCCAAATTGATACTTAATCTGAAATCTAATATCTGAACGATGAGGTTTATCTATCAATTCATTACCACTACCAAAAGTATCTAAATTAGAATAGTACGTTTGAGCGAAACGGAATTCTAAAGTAGTATTTTTAATACCTCTATATCTTAAATTAAGGTAAAACCTAGTTCCTCTATTATAATAAGCAGGAATAGAGAATGATAATAAGATGTCGTTTTCATAAGCATATAATCTGGAATCATAATTATCCGTATCAAATATGGCAAATCTAGATGTAAAAGATAATGGGAATCCCATTGGTTTATAGATTAAATCTTGTAATAAAAGGTATCCATAATTGGTAGGTGTGTTATTGAGTCCATCATCATAAATGACCATCTCTGAGCGAGAACGCAGGGTAAATGCTTTGGATAAATTATATTCAAAATGTAAACGGATATTAGTCCTTTTTGTATCTACTAAATAATCAGTTTTAGTTTCGTTATCTCTAGCATTTTTTTCTTTGTTTTCATGTCTGAATTGTCCGTAAAGTTGCAACTTCCTTTTGATTTTGTAGGTGACTCTAGTAAAATATTCACTACCTTGAGAAGGAGCATCCACTCCTGAACGCAACCAAGGATGTCGCCATGTATCAAAATAAGAATTAATAGACCAATTTTTATTTAAAAATAATTCAAGACCTAAATATAATCCACTTTCATTATTGGTATTACTGGTTTCAGCAAATGAATTAGAAAAAAGGGCTTGATATTCTTTTTCATAATAACGATGAGCAACAGACATGATGGCTTTTTTATCTAAGCCAATAATGACACCGTTAAATGCGGCTTTTCCTCCATTATCACTCATGGCAACTTCGCCAAAAAAGTTGAAATTTTTCAATATAAATGAATAATCAATACTTCCATTAATAAGGCGGTCGCCATTAAAACTATATTGGTTGTATAACTGAGTATTTCTCAATAATGGAACATCTAATTTGTCTAGTAAGCCATTGGCTGCGATATGCCATCTCTTTCCCCTATATTTTAATGTACCACCCGTAGAAAGATGTTGTATCGCATTTTTATCTTCGATTTCATTTAGCGTTCTATGCAATCCACTAGTTTGAATTGAAGAAATTTCTAAAATATCCAAATCTTCTTCATCTTCATTCGTTACTGATATATTGGCGTCACGACCTCTATAAGAACCAAAAGCCATGACTTCAAAGTTCTTGCCTATACCAACATGCAAACCCGCTCCTCTTTTGAATAATACTTCCCCAACAGAGGTATAAGACCTAAGAGGATTACCCGATTTTCTGATATTGTTGACAAATGAACCTTTACCACTTCCAAATCCATCAAACATAATCAATCCTTGTCCCATATTGACAGCAAAATCACCTACTGCGATTCCTTTAAAAGTTTTATTGATGTCTTTTAAGAAAAAATGAGCAGTAGCAAAATCGAATCCAGGAAATCCTTTATTAGAACCTTTAAATAATTCTTCTCCCGCATCTTTTTCAAGAGTAAATCCATAAGAAAGACGATTTTCATATTGGTGGCGATAACGGATATAATATCTATTAGCATCACCTAAATACTTGGTCTCGCCATTTTCGTCTTCGATATATCCTTTTTTCTTTTCTAGGGTTCTATCCCATCTTAAATAAACGGTATTTTTACCTTTATACATCATTTCCCAAATAGGAACATTATAATCATCCAGTCCTGCTTTTATTTTTACAAATGGCAAAATTCTTTGGATAGTAGCCAAATCAAAAGAAGGAATAGCTTGTAATTCGTAAATGGCTAAAAGGTCACCTGCAGTAGCTCTATAATTAATCAAGTCATTAATTTGAGAAGAAGTCAGCAAATTGAGTTCAAATAAATCTTCTTCTGTTGCTTTATTTAGATTAAGAGGTTTGTCATAATAGTATTCTAATATTTCAAACATGGCATTCCAATCAAAGTCGCTTTCTTCTTCTTGGTTGGAAACAAAATCTTCTATTAGGTCAAAATTAATATCTAAATTGGGGTTGTTATTAGGAAGGCTGTCTCTTTGTGACCAAGCACTAGAGACCATAAAAATACATATATATATTGAAGCCAATAACTTTTTCATACTAATGTGTATTTAATTCAATAAATTTCGGATAATGGTTTATTTCAATTGATAGGAAAGGCTAAATCCTGGAGTAAATCCAAGGGCGTAATGATAATTACTAGCAACATCGATTCTCAAACCATTTTTCAATTTTAATCCTAATCCGAAACTATTCAATAAAGGTTCAGTGCTTACACCTGCTCTCAAACAAAGTATATCAATTAAAAAGTATTCTATTCCTCCTTTAAATTGTAAATCAAAATCAATGTCTTTTTCTAATTCTCCAAATATATTCACTTTCTTTGAAGGACTATATGCAGCTCCTATTCTCATTACAGTAGGTACTTTTTCCCCTTCTATTACTTCTTGACGAACAGGATTGAATAAGTGGATGCCAATATTAAGGGCTTTATTGACTTTATACATCATTCCTATTTCGACAGTAAATAAGGCCTTGTTGCCATAATTTTGAATGGAATAACCCAAGTAATCCAGTTGTGCTCCTATGGCAAATTTCTCTGATAATTTTCTACTATAATTCAGTCCAATACGTTGTTCATTATATGTAGATGCTCCAAAATAATTAATGCTTAAACCAAATGTGCCTCCTTTGGTAGGAAGAGCAAAGGCAGCCGTCATGGAATTAATATCTGCCAATAAAAATCTCCTTTCTGCTCCAATAGTAAATGCCATTCCATCTAAAAAAGCCAATCCTGCTTGGTTGCTAAATGAAGCGTGAATATCTGAAAATGCAACTGAAGCATCTCCTAAAGCTAGACCCCTAGCTCCCGCATGTGGAGGTGTAGAATTTTGTGCATTTAAACCATTGAATAAAGTAATTATAAAGATTGTGAGTATAAGTCGGTTAATCATATTCGATTATAATTTTTGTTTGCAACTACTAAAGTAAATAAATATTTTTTAAATTTTAATATGAATAATTAAAATATGCTAAAAATTAACTGTTAATCGTTTTTAGCATTGACTTTGTTTTATTTATTTTTAATAATAATAAAAAAAACTCTTTATTATTCCTTGGACTTGCATCGAAGTCTAATAATTCATATCTTTAACTATTAAAATAAATGTAATCATGATGAGACTTTTAATTTTATTCATTCCTTTATTTTTTAATTTTAATAATAATGAAAATGCTATTCAAGAGATTTCAGTAGATAAATCTTCTTTAATTCAAGTACAAGTGCAAGACCAATGCGACCAAGATACTTTTTATACTACTTTTAAATTAACTACTGAATCAGAAGAGCGGATTGCTATCTCTAATATTCATATGAATATGGAAAATTGTGATTTTACAATTAATGATAAAATATATGGACAAGAATATACCTATTATATTAGTAATAAGCGACCATTCCTTGTTAAAGTGAATTTTACTAAAGAAGATTATCTAAAATTTAAAGAAGAACAAAAAACCAAATTGTATTTTTCTTATAAAAAGAATGGGCATGATTTCGAAAATAAAATTCATATAGTTCTTGCTGATTTTTTTATTGATGAATTTGAAGAAGGAGAAGTGATTGATATCAATTTATCAGAAGATTGTAATAATAATACTCAAGTTTATTTTAGATATATAAGTGGTGATTTTACTAGTATATCTTTGTATAAAAATGATTCAGAAAAACCATATAAAAGTTGTCATGGAAATTCTATAAATGATTATGATTTTGAAGAATTAAGCAATTCTATACAATTGAATAAGGATGATGTAGGATTCTACAAAGTAATAGTATCTGCTTGCTTTTGGGATACTTATTTTTATATTAATGTGAAATGATAAAGTCGATTATTTGAAAGTCAATAGTATAATTGCCATTTAATTTCATTATCTAATCCTTTGCCCTTTTATTAAAATTCTAAATATGAAAGCTAGAGAAATATTCATAATATTATCCTTTTTATCATTAATCATTATTGGAGCAATTTATTATTGGTTGTAGAAATCGATATGGTGGGCATTAGTAGGGTAGTAGCTAATTATCACAAAAAGACCATTGAAAGTTTAGTAGAAATGATTGTAGCAGCAGGATTGAAACGTCCTTCAGATATTCAAAAGGAACATATTCTTCACCGTACAGATGATTATAATTTTGTAACTTATGCTGATTAGTATCAGTAGGGAAAATCTTATTTTTTAATGAAATTATTAATAATATAACTCTTTGATTTTTTTCCAATACTTTATTTCTTTCTCTTTTAAATTTTTTCTCCAATATTTGATTAAATCTTGATTTGTGAAATCATCAATGTTTGATATTTTATTATAATTATGATTTGTAATATAGAATAATCGACTTTGAATATCTTTATGTATGTGTCTTTGGTTTTCAATTTTATATAATAACATATTAGATATAAAATCTCTATCATTGTCATTTATTAAATTATTAAAAAAGTAATTAAATAAATTTGGAGATACAGTATGTAATTCAAGGCAATCATCTTTAATATTGCTTTCTACATTGGCATATAATCTAATTCCACTATTTTCAAAACTGTTTAACCCTAAATAGCAGAATGTAGAGTTTAAGCAATTTTTATCTAACCATAATTCAATATTTTTTAATTCTATAGAGTCTTTCTCAAAATTAAATGAAGATGTAACAGTAATGTTGCCAAATTGATAGGAATCATCTGGTGAAGGATTTTTTAGGTTGAAAATATGAACACCTATTGATTCTTTATTGGAAGTTTGTTTGCAATTTATTTGTATTATAATTAAAATTATAAATAAACCTAATAAGTATCTTTTCATTCTTTAAATTTCTAAAGATTACAATAAAGTTAAGAATTAATCCTGGAACAAAAAATAGTAAGGATTTTATGGAGATACTATTAAGAGCAAGTTTAAATTTTAATCTTTATGAAAACCAACATATTAAGAACTTGTCTTTATAAATATTTTATCGTTTATCCCGATAAACTCAAAAATATTTATTTCGCCAAAACCTTAATCTATTGATTCTCATTGTGATAAATTTTTAAACATGCTCTTAATATTTATAAACTTGTATAACCAAATATACACATTTTTTATTTTTAATAAGATAATAGCTCATGCTTATTATAAAGTTTTAGTTTTTTATTTATAAAAAAAAACTTTAATCAATTAGAGAGTTAATTTTAAATAAATAAAGAGAATTTGTTATCTTTGTGTGGCATTAAACAAAGTATACTTTATATTGTTGTATTTGGATTAGTCTTAGTTTAAGAGAAATATTATTTTTTAATAAAATCTAAAATCTTTTATCTAATGTCTAATACTTATTATTAACTAATCTATTAAATCATCAAACATGTACAAATTATTATCAATTTTATTCATGGCAGTATGTTTTTCATCAATGATCATATCATGTAATACTGCTACAACAGAAGAAACACCAGAAAAACCAGCAGATACTACTCAAGTTAATGAACCTAAGAAGGAAGAAAAGCCTAAAAAAGCAGGTTATCAAATTGGGGATGTAGTGGCAGACTTCAGTTTAAAAAACGTTGACGACCAAATGGTTTCTTTAGCCTCTTTAGGAGAAGCAGTAAAAGGAGCAACGGTTATTTTTACTTGTAATACTTGTCCTTATGCAGTAAAATACGAAGACAGAATCGTAGAATTAAGTGCTAAAGCTAAAGAAGCAGGTTATCCAATCATTGCTATCATGCCTAATGATATTGAGGTAAAACCTGACGATAGCTTAGATAAAATGAAAGAAAGAGCTAAAGAAAAGAATTTCGACTTTCTTTATGTAATAGATGAGAAGCAAGAAATTTATCCATTATTTGGTGCGACTAAAACGCCAGAAGTTTATGTTTTGAATAAGACAGAAGAAGGATTTAAAGTAGCATATCACGGTGCTATCGATGATAATCACGATGAGCCTGCTGCTGTTAAAGTAAATTATGTAACAAGTGCTATTGAGGCAATCTCTAAAGGAGAAACACCAGACCCTGATAATACTAAAGCTATTGGATGTAGTATTAAAGTGAAGAAAGGATAATCTATTCCTTAAAATATATGCTCTAATAAAAAAGACCTGCAATCTATATTGCAGGTCTTTTTTATTATATGTTGAATTTTTATATCAAAGGATATTAAAATTTAAATTCTGGTCTGTTGTTATACATTATTCAATTTATAATTAAGAAATATAAGTGTTTTGTAAATTTTGAAATAAATCTACAGAAACAGGCTTGTGGATAAAGCTTTTGACTAGCTTATAGCTATTGGCTTTTTCAATATCAATAGGGTTGGTAGATGTACTCAACATAATGATATTAGAAGGCTCGTAGCCATTAATAATTTCTTTGTATTTATCCAAGAACATCCAGCCATCTATTTTAGGCATATTGATGTCTAGGAAAATAATTTCAGGGAGTTTTTCCCTGTCTTCTTCGTATAAATCTTTAAAATAACTGAGCGCGTCTTCTGCTTTCTGAAAAAAAGTACATTTCTCAGAAATCTTAGATTTATCTAGTAATACTTTGTGGAAAAAGTTTACCGCGGGGTCATCATCAATGAAGATTAAATGTTTAAATACTTTACTCATATTGTTTATTTTGGTAATGTGAAGTAAAAAGTACTGCCAATGCCAATGTCACTTTCCACCCAAATAGTTCCCTTGTGTTTTTCCACTATGTTTTTGCATATTGATAATCCTATACCAATTCCTTCATATTCCTCTCTAAGATTCAACCGTTTGAAGATTCCGAATATGATTTCTTTAGAATTATTATCAATTCCTATGCCATTATCAACTATTTTGAATAAAAAATGATTTTCTTGTTCTTCCGAATCAATCAAAATAACTGGTTCGACCTCTTTATTGACAAATTTTAATGCGTTTAATAATAAGTTTTCAAATAATGTTTTCAATTGGTTTACATCACCTTTTATATTAGGTAATTTTTTTATCTGAATATTAGCATTACTGCTAATAATAATATCTTTATTTTCTTGAATTATTTCGTTAAATAAATCATAAGTATTTATCGAAGATAATACAATATTTTTATTTTTAATAATAGAATAGTTTAATAATCCATTTATAGTATCTTCTAAACGTTGAGAATTATTATTGATATATTCTAAATATTTTATTTCTTGAGGATTAAATTTATCAAATGATTCTTCATTTAATAAATGAATAAAATTAATGATATTTTGAATTGGAGTTCTTAAATCATGTGAAGACAAGAATAAAAAGTTTTCTAACTCAACATTGGTTTCAATATATGACTTAAGAGATTGTCCTTGTTTGAATAACTCATTTGTTTTTCTACTTAAAATATCATCCAATTGTTGTTGATAAATTTGGTTCTGATTCAATTGACTTTTCAATTGGGCATATTTCCAAAATAAAGTTTCTTTATCTATATTATTGAGTTCAACTTTTGTACTTTTGTTTTTAATTATACCATTAACGTTTTCATCTATAATATTGTTCCCTTCAATATTTTTTTCTTTAAAAAGAATGACGATGTCAAAGTCATTCAAATTAGGGTATTGAGATTCATTGTGCTCAACAAAAACTTCGTAATAATCTAAATCATTGTTTAGGTTCATTCCTCCTAGATATACGCCTTGGGCAAAATCAGAAGGAAAAGGGACGACATTTCTGACAATAGCTCTTCCTTGTTTTTTATCGAACTCTTTTAGTTCTACCCAGCCAGATACTTCTCTTGAAGGACCTTTTACCCCAAATTCATAGGCAGAACTATCTGCTTGTAAATTGATGAAAGCTTCATAACTAGACATGATATGTTGAGCTCCACCATAATGAAAAATATTATAAATATATATCATGCCTGCCCTGACTAAAAGAGCTGAAAAATCTTGTCCTTTATTGTTTTCTAATACCTTTTGGACAGTATTGTTAAACAAATTATAATCATACCACCCTCCATCATCGAATTTATTTAATAATTCATGTTCTTGTTCTCCAGTTAATGCGTGAATGCTTTTAAAAGCATTTAATATTCCATTGATAAAAGAACCAGAGATTTGGATGTCCTTCATATGTTTTGTTTTATTGTATCGTGGAATAACCTTATACAATATAGATATAAAATATTTACAATGCAAAAATGCATATTATTTTTTTTATAATAGACGTTATTAGGGGAAGTTTTTTATTGTTATCATTGAAAATGATAAAGAAAAATATTTATTTTATTCTGTCGTTTTAGGCAGTATTTTTACAACAAAACCAGCACCAAGTCTAGGAGAAATTCCAATATTCCGCCCCCAAGGAGTATAAGCTGCATTGACAAACCAGCCGAGGCGTTTTCCAATTGGCATATAAAATGTCCCGCCAAATTTGATGAAAGTACTTCCTTCTTGACCTAGAGGTACTGTGTTGGCTTCCGCATTCAAAGCAAAAACGCCTTCAATCCAAGCATCAGTATAAAACTTAGAATGAGCATAACCAAATCTCAATAAGTTAGGAATAGAAGCTTGAACATTAGGTCTAACTTTATAAGAAATGCCTGTTTTTGCCATTATAAATACTCCTTTATGGAAATTGTGTTGAACAACACCATGAAAATCAAAAATAGTAGGGCGTTCACCTATTGGATTATTAGATTCAGGGCTTATTTTATATTTAGCTAGTGCTGTTGTGACTCCTCCTGCGAGGATTAAATCCATTTTACCTGTGTTAAACTCTTTTCTAAGTGGGCGATATTTTAAAAAGAATTGTCCATCTTGTATATTGCGATTGTTCTTGTCCGTCCACATAAATGGAACAGAAACGACTAGTCCTAAATTATCATCAATTCCATAAGCCATAAACATACTGACACTTTGATAAGTCCTGTTGAAAGTATCTTGTAATTGGTCACCTAGATAATATTTGGTATAATGGTCATATCCATAAGAAAAAGCAAAGTCTGTTTCGCCTCCTCGTTTCATATAGCCATCAATAGGTCCTTGGGCATTCATTAAAAAATAGGAAAGGAATAGGAGTGTACTTAGGAGATTTTTTTTCATATAACGAATTTAATTAAAAAATACTTTGAATAAACGAGTTGATTAGCCTATTTTGTTTAAAAAAAGGTAAAAATAATGAAAGACTTGTATAATCAGTATTTTAAATTGGGAATATCTTCATTGGTGCCGATATTAGTTGTAATTATTTTTTGTTTATTTTGGTTGAGTGTTAATAGTGATGAATTAATAGAAATTTTAACGTTTAATTTTACAATAAGAGGTGTAGATACAGTCTGTTATGTTTGTTTTGTAATTAGTGTTGGTTTAATTGCATTGTTTGGATTATTTTCTTTAATAGGATTTTTAGTCAATAAAAATATAGAGAGTATTACGATATTAAAAATGGCAATATTTTCTAGAATAATTGCTTGGTTAGGGTTTGTATTGGCTATATGTTCATTATGTACAGTGATTTTTTTTAATGAGATAATACCACAACTATAATTTATTATGATTTTAGATGATATTAATTTTCAAGAAGTTAGAGAAGAAGAAATAGTCCCTAAATCAATTGTCAATTTTCAGAAGGTTTTATTTATTTTTCAGTTTATAGGAGCAGTAGTAACAATGGTTTTTATTCTATTATTATTGATATCAATACTAGTTAATTCAAGTTTTGATTTTTGGATATTTTTATTGTTGTTGTCTATAGGCTTAGGTGCATATTTTTTATTAATCGCTTCTTACAAATCTATTAAAAAGTGTTTTAAAGACAAGCTATTAATAGTTGAAATGAGTCACTTGTTAAAGCGATTGATTAATTTTTGGATTGCTTTTGTAATTTATAATTTTTTCCTATTTGTAATTTTACTTTTGTTTATAGAGTAGGAAATAATTTAAATCTGCTCAATATAATCAGGGAATTGACTTTTTTGTTTTTTAGGGTTTTGAATTTTTTTAGGTAAATCTTTATTAGATTTTTCTTTTTGTTTCAAATCCAAAGTTAAAGAAACAATATGAGAATAAGCATTGTCTATATTTCCTTGATTAGACAAGGCATAATTCAAGGTAAAAACACTAATTTTTAGACCAATTCCAATATTGGGTTGGTAAGACCAATCTGTTCCTCCTTCGGTGTTTTTAATTTGTTGGAAATTATTAATACCTGTTCTAAGGAAAAGTAGTTTTTTATAATCAAATTGTAAACCCAACATAGGATCCATATTGAATTTAGGAGAACTAACTAGGACATTTCTTTGTCCATCTGTAGTGAAGTTCATATCCATCTCAACCAATAAACCTGTGTTTTCCTTAGCACCAAATCTTTTTTGAAATGCTGTCCCAAGAATGATTTGAGGACGTGTAATCTCAGTAGAACTTTCTACTAATTCGTTACCTGTTTCTTGTAAAACTAATAATTCATCCTCTGTATATGTGAATTTCCAAGAATTAAAGGTCGTCGTAATATCCCTCAACATTAATCCAAATGTCCAATTACTAATGTCGTATTGTAATCCTAAATCCACCCCAAAGCCTCTTGCTTTTGCAAATTTACCAGAACTTCTTAAAATAATTTTAGAACTGCCACCAATTCGGAGTCCCTTGACTTTGAGTTGCGTACCATAAGAGAAAAATATTCCATAACTGGCATCAGAAAAAGAACTTACTTCATTATAGTTAATACTACCGTCAGGACCTACTAAATTAAGTGTATTAGGAATGTCATCTATCGCCAACCTAATGGCACTCACTCCAAAAGTAGATGCTTGTTTGCTGTTGAGCGTTTTTGCAAAAGATATATAATCATATTTGGCAACACCTGTATATAATTGGCTGTGCATGGCATTGACTTGGAAAGAAGAGTTGATTAAACTCAATCCTGCTGGATTCCAATAAATAGCATCGCCATTATTAATAGATGCAACATTAGCTTTTCCCATTCCTTGAGATGCTGCTCCTACACCAATGTTTAAGAAGTCATTACTAAATTTTACACCACCATTTCCTTCTTGTGAAAATGCTATTTGATTTAAGCTAAGTAAAAATAAGAATAATAGTATATGCTTGGGTGTTGCCATTTTATATAAAATTAAATTAAAATATAAAATTATTTATTTTCTTTGATTGTTCTTTTTAATTTTTCGTAATCAATACCCAAATTTAAAGAAATTACGTGAGAATAGTTCCCTTGTTCAGTACCATTTATATTATTAAAAGCATAATCTAACTTTAAAGTATACAATTTGAGTCCGATTCCAAGAGTAGGTTGCATCGTCCATTTTTTATTCCCATCAAAATTTAATTCTTGTTGAAAATTATAAACTCCCCCTCTAATGAATACCTTTTGATCATAATCTAACTCCATCCCCCAATATGGATTAAAACTTAAATTGTCTGAGCTGATAAGGGTATTTCTTTTACCATCTGTATTCATAGTAAGATTAACTTCAGTTAAAAAACCAATCGTACTTCCTGTAGTCCTATAATTGGCTCCAACCGTAAACCAAGGTCGAGTAATCTCAACGGAGCTGATAGGGATTTCATTATTTGTAATGGATAAAATTTCTTTTTCTTCATCCGTAAAAGAGAAATTCCAAGCATTAAAGGTATTGGTCACATCATGTGCTGTGAAACCAAAACTGAAGTGTTTTTTATGATGGTATTGCATACCTAAGTCAAATCCAAATCCCATTGCTTTGGCAAAAGGACCAATTTTTCTATAAATCATTTTGGCATTAGCTCCAAAATACAATTCTCCTTGTTCTCCTACCCAATAACTCCTAGCAAAAGTCATCATAAAAGCATAATCAACTGCTGAGAAAGGTACTATATTATCGTAATTTATAGTTCCATCACTTTCGTATAGACTCAAAGTATTGGGAATATCATCAATTCCAAATCTTACCATAGAAACACCAATGGCTCTTTTGTTTCCTTTTTTGCTTGGTTTTAAAGTATATAATAAAGAAGCAAAATCGTATTTACCTATTCCAGCAAACCATTGCGCATGCATTAAACCCAATTCTAAATCAGTTTCTCCTCCTGCAATTCCTGAAGGATTCCAATAAGGGGAATAAGCATCTTTACTTGAGGCAACAACAGAATTTCCCATTCCATGAGCCCTAGCACCAGCACCAATTGATAAAAATTCGTTGGAATATTTTTGAGCTTTTAAAAATGTAAAAGATAGTAAAATGCTAAGTGTGATTAAAAATCTTTTTTTCATGATATGATTTTAATGTTTGTATACCATAATGTATAACGAACTATCGTGCCAAATTATACAAATTATGAAAATTTATCATATTTTTTGAAAAAAAAGGAAAAATAGAAAGAGAACCTAGAGTATGTTTAAAAATTTATTACAATGAAAATCAATAGATTGAGGTTTTGGCGAAATAAATATTTTTGAGTTTATCGGGATAAACGATAAAATATTTATAAAGACAAGTTCTTAATATGTTGATTCTTATAAAGATTAAAATTTAAACATGCTCTCATTTGAAGACTTGAAGTATAGTCAGTTGTGGTAAAGTTGTAATGAATTATCCGATACGGATGCGTATAATATGGGAAAAAGTAGTACAAAATAGACGTTATTACGAAAAGTTTTTTATGAAAGATAAATTAGTATTTTTAGTTATAGTCGAGGCATTACTCGAAAAGCATAGCCGTAGCTATGT
>JAHDBK010000040.1:11312-13827 GCA_020630455.1 Saprospiraceae bacterium | reverse complement strand
AGTATATTCTAATATTTCACTATTATAGAAAGGACCTGTTTCATCTAACGGATACAATTCAAATGTTTTAGCTGATTTAAAATTAATATTAATAAATTTAATTTTTTTACCAAAATAAAACTTATTTAAAAGTCTAGTCAACAAAAAGGAAAGAGAGAAGTAATAATCATTTAAATAAAGTTCATTTTCTTCCCCATCTCTAAATACGAACAATACTCTTGTTATTTTTTTCATATTACTAAGCTTTACTTCAAATATAAATTATTATTCAACAAAAAATAAAAATCTATTTTACTTTAAAATACATTAATAAAAAATACTTGTTATTTTTGCATAAAAAAAATAAATGATAGAAGAACAAATTATAGACCAAGTTGCCCAAACCCTTTCCGATTTTGATGAAGAACAATTTACCCATGCTGTTTTGGACTTTGAAAAAAACCATCCAGTTGTTTTGGGCTATATCTTTTCAGAGAATATGTCTTTATTAACTGATGATGAACAGAGTTTATTATTGTATATGATGATGGTAATTCGCCATTCTTATATCAACAGCAACGAAGGAAAAGACGTTAGGAAAGTAGATGAAGAAGAAATCGTCTTAGCCGAAGAACGCAATTGGGCAATCTATGGCGAACCAGGTGGCAATTTTCAAAAACGCCTCAACGTCTTTTTTGAAGATACTCCTCAAGAAGACTTATTGGCATTCATAGAAGATATGCTGGCAGATGATGAGGAAGAAATTGCAACCAAAGCTGGAAGAGAATTTATTTTTATCGCTGCTAAAACAATGGTGGATATTTGGTGTTAAACAGTTATCAATAAACAGTGAACAGTTAGCAGTATAGCTTTGAGATTGTTTATATATTCTCTATTTTTTTAATAGACGTTATTATGAAAAGTTTTTTATGAAAGATAAATTAGTATTTTTAATGATAGTCGAGGCATTACTCGAAAAGCATAGTTTTAGCTATGTTTGAGAGGAATAACGAAGAATATCATTAAAAAACAATTTAGCTATAATCAATTTTTCGCAATAAGGTCTAATAATAATAAAATAAAAATGATAAAGCATTTTCTTTATTTTTCCTTGGTTTTTTTATTTTTATCTTGTTCTAATAAAACCTATTTACCGCAGGGTGTCTATGATAATAAATCTCAACCTGATGCCCCTGAATATAGTGATTTATACTACTGGGCGGCACATCCAGAAAAATCGGACAATGCTGACCGCACTCCTAAAAAATCGCCTTATCAAGATAATCAAAAAGAGGCAAAAGCAGATGTATTTTTTATTTATCCTACCATATATACAGGGGACAAAAAAGGGCAAGACCAATGGAACGCCCCAGTCAACGATGATGATTTTAACGAACAAGTAGATAATTCCACAATACTCAATCAAGCAAGTATTTTTAATGGAGCTGGTCGTGTTTTTGCTCCTCGTTACCGCCAAGCACATATTCATTCTTATTACACTAAAGACCTAGATGCTAAGAAAAAGGCTTTTGGTTTAGCATATAATGATGTAAAGAATGCTTTTGAATATTATCTAGAACATTATAATAATGGTCGTCCTATTATCATTGCTTCTCATAGTCAAGGTACAACCCATGCAGGACCATTGATGAAAGAGTTTTTTGATGGAAAAGACTTGTACCAACAATTAGTAGCTGCCTATGTAGTAGGTATAGAGGTGCCCGCTGATTATTTTGAACAGATTAAACCTTGTACTTCTGCTGAAGAAACAGGATGTTTCTGCTCTTGGCGTACATGGGAAAAGGACTACCTCCCTAAATCACATGACCCTAACAATAATTATGTAGTCACCAATCCACTAAATTGGAAAATTGACGATAGCTACGCCTCAATAGACATGAATAAAGGGTCTGTTTTATACAATTTTGACAAGGGTTGTAAAAATGGAGTATGTGATGCCCAAGGACATCAAGGCATTTTATGGGTAAACAAACCCCGCTTTTTTGGAAGTCGCTTAGTAAAAATGAGGAATTATCACATTGGTGATTTTAATTTATTTTATGCTAATGTTAGAGAAAATGCTATTTTGAGATTAGAAAAATTCCTAGAAAAACAATGAAAATAATCATTATCAATGGACCAAATTTAAATCTTTTAGGTAAAAGAGAACCTGAAGTATATGGCAATATTTCTTTTGAAGATTATTTTTATGATTTGAAAAATAAATATAATAATATTCATTTAGAATATTTCCAATCGAATCACGAAGGGGAGATTATAGATAAATTACATGAAATTGGTTTTGATTATGATGGCATCATTCTAAATGGAGGAGCCTATACTCACACATCTATTGCTATTGCTGATGCTATCGCTGCTATTGAAAGCCCTGTTATAGAAGTACACATTTCAAATGTATATGCTAGAGAAAGTTTTAGGCATCATTCTTATTTTTCAGGACATTGTAAAGGACTTATAGTAGGAATGGGTTTAAAAGGCTATGAACTAGCGATTCAGTATTTTATCTAAAATACAT
>JAHDBK010000040.1:0-11212 GCA_020630455.1 Saprospiraceae bacterium | reverse complement strand
CAATACTAAATACTAACAATATTTAATTATCTTTGTGAAAAAAGCTAAACATCCTAAAAAAGATGAATAGAACAATATCCTACGCCATATCATTTATTTTTCATCCATTATTTATATTGACCTATATGGTCGTTTTATTGACTTTGATGAATCCTCAACTATTCGGAGTCAATCATATCAGTGAGAACGGAATATTCATTATTCAAGTATTTCTATATACCTTCTTACTTCCTGCCTTTGCTACTTTTATGATGCTTCAATTGGGTTTTATTGAAAGCTTAGACATGAAAGATAAACAAGAACGAATAGGTCCTTTAATTGCTACTACTATTTTTTATTTATGGTTAAGTTATAATTATTATAAAACAGATGTAGCTCCATTAGCTTTTACTGTATTTATGGTTGGAGCCGCGATTTCATTGTGTATTGCTTTCGTTATTAATACCGTTTCCAAAATCAGCCTACACGCTATTGGTGTCGGAGGCTTGATGGGAATGATTGTTATTAGTATGATGCACTATTCTTATCCAGCAGTTAATATAGGTGGGCATTTAATCAATACCAATTGGATTCTCATTTTTGGAATATTAATTACAGGTTTAGTTTGTAGTGCTAGACTTTCGCTTGATGCTCACGAACCAATGGACTTATATGGTGGACTTTTTATAGGTTTTGGAACTCAATTTTTAGCCTTAAATATATTGACTTAAGCAAATATTGAATATAACTAAAATTATTTTAAAACATTTTCAAGTAAACAAATAATAAAGAATTTTTGTTATCAAAAATTCAATAACAATAATCAACCAAAAACAATTATATAAATTAACATTATGATATTAGTATCAATATTATTAATCATATTTTCATGTATCATTATTTGGAGGGCAAGTGACGGCTTCGAAGCAGCTTCTGAATATCTAGGTAGGAACTTGAATGATGGAGTCAGAGGAGCTACTATCAATGCTATTGGTTCTTCTATGCCCGAGTTATTTACCACTTTTTTTTTCTTATTTGTTTTAAAAGATAAGGAGGGATTTGCAGGGGGAATTGGAACAACTGCAGGAAGCGCTGTTTTCAATGGAATGATTATTCCTGCTGCTGTGATTTTGATTGTAGTTTTAAAAAGGGTAAGCAGCTCAATAGAAGTCAGTAGAAAAGTACTATTAAGAGATGGTTTATCATTATTAATAATAGAATTTATACTTATTTTCTTAATCGGAGGTGAAACACTCACTTGGTTACATGGTTTGATATTAATGTTGATGTATGGGGTATATGTTGCTATTATGCTCAATACAATGAGCAGCAATAATGAGGAGGACGAAGAAGAGGAAGTTCAAGAAGAATATGAAGAAGAAAGAGATAAAGAATCTTCTTCTACTATATTTAACTTACTCACTCTAAACTTAGAGCCTATCTTTATTAAAAATAAATTTACAAGTAAGAATGCTTGGAGTTTATTACTTTTTGCAATGCTTATAATAGGAACTGCTTGTTTATTTTTAGTCAAATCATGTGAATGGCTAGGCGATGCATTGAATATTCCTATTTATTTTATTGCAGTAATATTAGCAAGTGCTGCTACCAGTGTACCTGACACCATATTATCTATGAAAGATGCTCAACAAGGTAATTATGATGATGCAGTTTCCAATGCTTTGGGTAGTAATATTTTTGATGATTGTTTTGCTTTGGGACTACCTCTATTTATTTTCACACTAATTTATGGTAATATACAAATGTCTCCAGAAACCATCACCAATGTTACTGAGTTAAGAATTTTATTATTCATTATCACCTTTCTTGCTTTCATTATTTATATAGGAAAAAAGAAAATGGGCATCATGAGTGCTGTTTTATTATTAATCATTTATGTAGTTTTTGCCTTGTACATATTCGGTCGAGCATCAGGGCATCCTATAGCAGAATCAGTCAGTGATATTCTTGCAAATATTAATGAAGTAATTAATCAATATCGGTTTTTAGATTGAGAGCATGTTTCAATCAAATAATATAAACTCTAGAAACTAAAAAACACAATCATATTGATTTGGTCTCTATTTCCATTATTAAGAAATTGATTCATATAACCCAATTCAAATTTTAACTTAGAATTGAGTTTAAAACCTACACCACCATACAATCTGTTTCTATCAAATACATTAGCTTTAGTATTCAAGAATATTTCGTTATAAGAAGATAAATAAACGGTTTTATCTGTTAATTCTGTATTATTAAGAGGTACATTCAATGAAAGAAAATACCTAAAACGCATTTTAAAATTACTCGAAGCCCATCTTTGTTCAAAGCGATACCTGTGTTGTAAGCCTACGCGTCCTATTTTTTGTTTGGTAATAAATTGCTGATAAACTCTATGTTCATGAATATCCGCTTTATCATCTGCGTTGATATAATTTTGACTCAAAATATAACCATATCCAAGTAACACATTATTATTTTTTTCAGTAAGATTATATCCTATTCCTGTTCTTAATAAGAGCTGTTCCAAATCACCTGCGGCATTATAATTTCTATATTGAACTTCATGATGCCAATTGAACTTTTCGGCAAAGTTTTTATTTCCAAAATAGATTATCCAATTGCCTAATTTACTATCTTGAGCAAAGCTTAAAACAGGTAATATAATTAAAAGTAATAAAATAGTTTTTCGCATAATTAAATATTGTTGTTTTGATTTAATCATTTTTATTTTCGTATAAATAACTCATCAATTATCCTTATTGTTCACATATTTTTAAAAAATAATTACCTTTGTGCTCATTATGAATATGAGTATATACACATCTTACCATTAGCTATTTCTGTACAAATTCCTAAATTATCTTTTAGGGAACTTTGCCATTACAATAATTGGTTATTAATAACAAAATTTCTTTATAAAATTTAAATTTCAACGCTATCATGCTCGACAAATTACAAGCCATACACGAACGATATATTTATGTAGAAGAACAATTATCCAATCCAGAGATAGTTGGTGATATGGACAAATTTAAAAAAGTTAATAAAGAATACAAAGATTTAAAGGTAGTTGTTGATGCTTATTTTGAATATAAAAACATCATAGATAACATCACTTCTTCTAATGAAATGCTAAAAGATGATGACCCCGACATGAGAGAAATGGCGGAAATGGAATTAAGCGACTTGAAAGCACAAAAGGAGGAAATGGAGGAAAAAATAAAAGTCCTTCTAATTCCTAAAGACCCCGAAGACAGTAAAGACGTTATTCTTGAAATTCGTTCTGGAGCAGGAGGAGATGAAGCGAGTATTTTTGCTGGTGATTTGTATAAAATGTATACTCGTTATTTTGAGACTT
This sequence comes from Saprospiraceae bacterium, assembly GCA_020630455.1. Taxonomy (GTDB): domain Bacteria; phylum Bacteroidota; class Bacteroidia; order Chitinophagales; family Saprospiraceae; genus JAHDCE01. The sequence goes on along the minus strand of JAHDBK010000040.1, from coordinate 7,869 downwards.
TAGGATGGAAAATAGAAATTCTCAATATCAATGAAGGTACTGTTGGTGGATATAATAAAATTGTCCTAGAAGTTACTGGAGAAGACGTTTTTGGTAAACTCAAATTTGAATCTGGTGCTCATAGAGTACAACGTGTTCCCAAAACAGAATCACAAGGACGTGTACACACCTCTGCCGCAACTGTCGCTATAATGCCAAAACTAGAACTAGAAGACATTGATATCAATAAAGCAGATTTAAAAGTTGATACTTTCCGTTCGAGTGGAGCAGGTGGTCAACACGTTAATAAAACGGAGTCTGGCGTTCGTTTCACCCATTTACCAACAGGAGTCGTAGCAGAAAGTACAGATGGACGTTCTCAAATCAAAAATAGAGAAATTGCAATGCAACGCCTTATTGATAAAATCAGACAAAAACAAGTAGAAGAACACAACTCTAAAGTCTCTTCAGAACGTCGTTCTCTTGTGGGCTCTGGTGACCGTTCAGATAAAATTAGAACTTATAACTATCCTCAAAATAGAGTAACAGACCATAGAATTAATTTGACCCTTTATAATTTGGATAAAATAGTAGCAGGAGATTTAGAACCTGTAATTGAAGCTTTAATTTTAGCAGAAAATGCTAAGAAAATGCAAGAAGGGGAAGCTTAAAAGATAAAAAATAATATTTATCTTTTAAGCTTTGGTGCAAATCGCCGGAGACCGATTTTATTCGGCCTCCTTTTAGGTTTTAGGCGATTGGTCTCTTAATTTTTGTCTAAGCCTTTCTTTGTTTATATAGATATAATTAGAACTAAAATATGCCTCCTTTTTATCCTTTTTAACGAAATCTTAACATTTTAGGTTTCAAGTCTCCGACTAATGCTTGGATTTTTCAGACATAATACCAATCTATATTGAAAAGAGATTTAATCAATTGTGGTACAATTGTAATGAATTATCCGATACGGATGCGTATAAGTAACCCAAGTTACATATAAATGTCTTTTTCTTAATATTTCAAACATCATGATTTAATAGTAATTATATTTGTAAAAAAATGATGATGAAACAACTTTTTCTAATACCTTTTTTACTAATAATTATTCTTACTAATAATTTTGGACAAGAAGGCTATACCATAGAATTAGAAACAATGAGTCTTTCCTCTGCTCCTAGAGTACATTCTTTTTCTTATGGAATAGATAATAATGGTAAATGGCTTATTATAGGCGGTAGAATTGATGGCTTACATCAAAGGCAACCTTTTGCTGCTTTCCTTGAATCGGAAAACAACAAACAAGCCTTTTTAATTGATGTTAACAGCAATCAATCTTGGTCGGTAGATTTAAGTACTTTACCTACGCCTATTTTTGAACAATTACAATCTACTAATCAACAATATAAACAAAGAGGTAATACTTTATACATCATTGGTGGATATGGCTTTAGTAGTAGCACAAATGACCACATCACCTATCCTTATATTACTGCAATTGATATTGAAGGTCTTAGCAATGCAATGATAAACGAAACAGATATCACACCTTATTTTAGACAAATACAAGACATTAATATTGCAGTAACAGGAGGACAATTGGAAATGAGTAATGATACATTCTATCTTGCTGGAGGACATTTTTTTGAAGGCAGTTATAATCCTATGGGACCAGACCACGGTCCTGGTTTTGTTCAAATTTACACTGAGGAAGTAAGATTTTTTAAAATAGATGACGATGGAACTAATCTCTCTATTAGCAACTTCAACGCTTGGTCTAATACGGATCATTTTCATAGAAGAGATTATAATATGATGCCCCAAATTTTTCCTGACGGAACAAAAGGCATGACCATGTTTAGCGGAGTATTTAGAAAAGATATAGACTTACCTTATCTCAATACGATTGATATTAAAAATAATAATTATTCTGTAAACAATGATTTTAATCAACGTTTAAATAATTATCATTGTGCTAAGTTACCCATTTATGATGCTAGTAATAATCGTATGGATAATATTTTTTTTGGAGGAATTGCTCAATTTTATTTTGATGATAACAATAATTTAATAGAAGATAATGATGTACCTTTTGTAAAAACAATAGGCAAAGTGAGTAGAATGACTGATGGCACTATGTCAGAAGTTAAAATTGGAGAACTCCCTCTATTATTAGGTGCAGGGGCGGAGTTTATTCCTTTACCTAATAACAATTATTATGATGACGAAGGAATTTTATTATTAGAAAATATACCAGATGGCAAACACTTAGTAGGATATATATATGGTGGCATAGAGAGTTCACAAGCTAATATTTTCTTTATTAATGATGGTACACAAAGCGAAGCTTCCAATATCGTTTTTGAAGTGTATATTAATAAAACTACAACATCTTTAAACGAAATTAGTGTGACGACTGAAAAAGTATGGAATATTAAGGTATTTCCTAACCCAGCGGATAGCCTCGTTAATATTCATTTTTATAATCCTACAAAAAATGACATCAGTATCAATATCTATGATGCTGAAGGAAAATTATTAGGGAATCTATACGAAAAGCATTTAAAAGACGGTCAAGTAGAAATACAAGCAGATTTAAGTGTTTTATCCAAGGGAATCTATTTTGTTGAAATTACTAATGGTACTGATAGTATCATGGATAAAATTATTATAAAATGAAAAATTACATCATCATTACATTATTTTTTATACTCCACACCTTCGCTTGTAATACTAATAAACCTCATAATTTAGAAACGAGTAATACTCAAAAATTAGAAAATATCACAGTTAGCCAAGTAAAAGAGATGATGAACAATCAAAAATACACTATTATAGATGTAAGGACACCAGAAGAAACAGCCTTAGGGAAAATTAGCAATACTGCCTTAGAAATTAATGTATTAAACAAAGATATATTCATGCAAGAAATTGCCAAACTAGATAAATCTAAACCTTATATAATCTATTGTCGAAGTGGTAGCAGAAGCAAATCTGCTTGTCAAATTATGCAACAAGAAGGATTTTCTCATTTATATAATATGCTTGGCGGATATAATGCTTGGCAATAAACTCTAAGAACAAATGCCTCTATTCAAAAAAGGAACAAAACTATATAGCATTATCAATATGAAATGCCCTGTTTGTCACGAAGCAGATATTTTTCCTACGAAAACCTTTTCATTTGATAAGCCCTTTACCATGCACAAAAAGTGTACGCATTGTAATCAAAATTTTTATCCAGAGCCTGGCTATTATTATGGTGCCATGTTCATGAGTTATATCTTGAGTGGATTTTTCTCTTTATTTATTTCTCTAGGATTATTATTTGGATTAAAATGGAGCTTGGGAGGTAGTATATTTACAATGATAATAGCGGTATTTATTCTGTATGTTCCCTTTTTTAGATTAGGCAGGATTGTTTTTATGAATGTTGATTTTAAAATGAAATACGACCCTCGCAAATCAAAGAAATAGCCAAATCTATAAGTACTTCATCACCACATTTTTTCAAAATAAGATTTATCAAATTCCTTATTATTATCAATAAATAAAGAATTTTTGTTATTTTTTAGGTTTAAATGGTCTTTATTATTAAATAATTTAGATAATAATGCAATTGGAAATAATAATATATAAAATATAATAGTAAGAATAACATTAGGAATAATATAGGATAATATCCTAGCTAATCCAAACCACAGGTATTCTATCTTTTTACTCAAATATGTAGAAAAAACACCTATTAATCCAATAGTCATTGAAATATACAATAGCACATCCTTTTCAAAAAAATAATATAAAACTAAAAATCCAATCGTAATAGTTAGTATCGTTAGCGGTGGATTACTTTTCATTTTATTAGACATATCCTTATTTTTTTTACCTTTGCAAAAATAATAAATATTATGATAGGAATAATAATGGGTTCTGATTCTGATTTGCCTATAATGAAAGATGCGGCCAATTTTTTAAAATCAATGGATATTCCTTTTGAGTTGACTATTGTTTCGGCTCATCGTACTCCTAAAAGAATGTTTGATTACGCTCAAAATGCACACAGCAGAGGGATTAAAGTTATTATAGCAGGAGCTGGAGGTGCTGCACATTTACCAGGTATGGTCGCTTCATTAAGTCCTTTGCCTGTAATTGGTGTTCCTATAAAATCATCCAATTCTATTGATGGTTGGGATTCTGTATTATCTATATTACAAATGCCCAATGGAGTACCCGTTGCTACTGTCGCTCTAAATGCCGCTAAAAACGCAGGAATTTTGGCAGCTCAAATATTAGGCAGTCACCAAGAAGATGTACAAAAAAAGATATTAGAATATAAGATAAGTTTGAGTGAAAATGTTAAAGAAAAATATCAAAAATTAGATAAAATCGGCTACGAAAAATACAAAAAAGAATAAGTTTTTATTTTCTAAAAATATAAAAAATGAGCTGATTTACTTGACAAATCCTTTTTATTTCATTTACATTTGTCAAGAAAATATTCTAATTTTCGGTTTTTTATTTATTATTTATTATGAATAATGCGATTATAAACTGTCTTTTTATTACAAATATTAAATAATAAACCAATTCATTAGTAACATTAAAAAATAAAGAAAATTCTTTATTTTTAATCATAAAATAATTTAATAATAAACGAATAAATGGCAAAGAATCTTCTCATAGTAGAGTCTCCGGCAAAAGCCAAAACCATTGAAAAATTTTTAGGAAAAGATTTTAAAGTAAAATCAAGTTACGGTCATATTCGCGACTTAGATAAGGGAAATGATGCAGTAGATGTAGAAAATAATTTCAAACCTAAATACGTCATTTCACCTGAAAAAAGAAAAGTTGTCAAAGACCTTAAAGAGTCTATGAAAAAAGCCGAAGAAGTATGGCTAGCAACGGATGAAGACCGAGAAGGAGAAGCCATCTCTTGGCATCTATGCGAGGTACTAAAATTAGATCCAAAAAATACTAAGCGAATCGTTTTTAGAGAAATTACTAAAAAGGCTATTCAAAATGCTATTACTCATCCGCGATTAGTCGATAATAATTTAGTAGATGCTCAACAAGCTCGTAGGATATTAGACCGTTTAGTCGGATTTGAATTATCTGGTATTTTATGGAAAAAAATAAAAGGAAAACTATCTGCAGGTAGAGTACAATCTGTTGCCGTTAAATTATTAGTAGAAAGAGAAAGAGAAATTGAAAAATTTAAAATTTCTAATTTTTATAAAATATATGCCCAATTCAATATAAAAGATAAAAATGGTAAAAATAGCATCCTAAAAGCAGAACTCCCTAGCAATTTTAAAGATAAAGAAAGTGCTTTATCTTTTCTTGAAAAATGTGCTAATGCTACCTTCAAAATCAATCAAATAGAAACCAAACCTCTGAAGAGGAAACCTACTCCTCCTTTTACCACTTCTACTTTACAGCAGGAAGCTAGTCGCAAATTGGGATTCAGTGTAAAAAGAACAATGGTTACTGCTCAAAGACTATACGAAGCAGGTTTAATAACCTATATGCGTACAGATTCTACGAGTTTAAGTGAAACAGCGATACAGGCTATTGCAGATACCATTGAAAAAGAATATGGTAAAGAATATGTCAATAGTAGAAGATATAAAAGTAAAGATAAACAGGCTCAAGAGGCCCACGAAGCCATTCGCCCTACTTATGTAGAAAACCAATGGGTACAAGGGGATAGAGACCAACAAAGATTATATGACTTGATTTGGAAAAGAACTATTGCTAGTCAAATGGCTGATGCTGTATTAGAAAAAACCAATGTCAAAATCGGTATTTCTACTATTAATGATAAAGAATTATTAGCTACAGGTGAAGTCCTTAAGTTTGATGGTTTTCTTAAAGTCTATTTGGTCTCCAAAGAAGATGATGAAGAGGAAGAAGATTCAGGTATTTTGCCTCCATTGAGTATAGGGCAAGTCTTGGATTTAAAAGATATGTTGGGTAAAGAACGTTTTACTCGTCCTCCTTCTAGATATTCAGAAGCAGCATTAGTTAAGAAAATGGAAGAATTAGGTATTGGACGTCCGTCAACTTATGCTCCTACTATTAGCCGTATTACAGAGGAAACTAGAGGCTATGTTGAAAGAAAAAGCCTAGAAGGAACGCCTAGGGAATATAAAGAATTTTTGTTATCAAAAGGCAAAATAGAAGAAAAAACACAAACCGAAAATACAGGTGCTGTAAAAAATCGCCTCTTCCCTACAGATATGGGCATGTTGGTTTGTGATTTCTTAGATGAGCATTTTGTGAATGTAATGAATTATTCATTTACTGCCGAAATAGAACAAAAATTTGACAAAATCGCTTCTGGTCAACAAGATTGGGTCAAGATGCTCAAAGATTTTTATCAACCTTTTCATCAATTAGTAGAAACAACTTTAGACCAAGCAGACCGAGCAACAGGTGAGCGTATTTTAGGTACAGATACAGAAAGTGGAAGAACGGTTCTAGTACGTATTTCTCGTTTTGGTCCAGTTGCTCAAATTGGTTCAAGTGATGAATTAGAAAAAGGTGAAAAACCAAAATATGCCAATCTTAGAGAAGGACAGTCTATTAATACAATAACTTTAGAAGAAGCAATGGATTTATTTCAATTACCTAAATCTTTAGGAGATTATAAAGGCAATGAAGTAATCATTGGAGTAGGTAGATATGGCCCTTATGTAAAATATGATGGTGCCTTTATGTCCTTGCCAAAAGGAAGCGACCCATTAGCTGTAGAATTAGACACCGCAATAGAAGTTATTGAAGCCAAAAAGAAAGCGGATGCTCCCGTCATGACCTACAAAGGACAAGAAGTAACTAAGGGAAGCGGTCGTTTTGGTCCTTTTGTCAAATGGAATGGAATGTATATTAATATTCCTAGAAAATACAACCCAGAAAGCCTTACAGAAGAAGAAATGACTACTCTAATCGAGGCTAAAATAGAAAAAGAAGCCAATCGCTATATCCATCAATGGGAAGAAGAAAAAGTAGCTGTAGAAAATGGACGTTGGGGTCCTTTCATTAGGTTTAAGAAAAAATCTATTAAATTACCAAAAAATGATGAAGGCAAAAAAATGACTGAAGAGGAAGTCAAAGCTTTGACTTTGGAAGATGTCAAAAAAATAATTATAGCCGAAATCCCTGATGCCTTTGGTAAGAAAAAGAAAAAATAATGGCTAAGAAAAAAAGAGATAATAAAGGGTTTATTTTTTCTACTAATCCTGACTTTGAATTTAATTATGAAGAAGAATCAGTAGAATCGCTACCTCCTCAACAACAAAAATTGAGGGTAATGATTGATAGAAAAAAAAGAAAAGGAAAAGAAGTAACTCTTGTAACTGGCTTTGAAGGAAATGATGATGATTTAAAAGATTTAGGTAAATTCTTAAAATCTAAATGTGGCGTTGGTGGAACAGTAAAAGATGGTGAAATTTTGATACAAGGAAACCACCGTGATAAAATAGTCGAATTATTACTAAAAGCAGGATATAGCCAAACCAAAAAAGCAGGAGGCTGAACAGTGTTCAGTTATCGGAGAACAGTAAATAGTCTTCCGTTTTATAAATTTGACAAATACATATTTACAAAAAAAAAATAAAGAATTTTCTTTATCATTGACTTGAAACCCAATTTGTAAATTCTATTGTCTTTCAATTTATTTATGTTTAATAATTTGTTTTTAGATGGAAATAAAACATAATCAGGTACGTATATTAGACAAGGTTTTTGAATTAATGATTACCAAGGATGAAATTCGTACTAGGGTTATAGAAATGGCTTGGGAAATCTCAAGAAAATACAAAGATAAATCCCCTCTATTCATGCCTATAATGAATGGTTCTTTCATGTATGCTGCTGATTTAGTTCGTGCTTGTA
>JAHDBK010000608.1 GCA_020630455.1 Saprospiraceae bacterium | reverse complement strand
TATCGAAATGAATTAGATAATTTGAGAGATAAAAAACAAATACCAATTTAAAAAAGAAGACGGCATGCAACAACGCATAAAACGGCAATAAGCCCTATGCGGGCTTACTGCGTTTATGCAAGACCGTTAGCGGTAATCGGAAAAATAGAAGGAAAGAAGAAAGTTGAAAAAAGCGGCATCTTCCGTAAGATTGAAAAAAATGACGAAAAATTTCAAGGCGTTCCCATAATCCCGAAATTCAGATTCCGAACCGTTGATTATAAATTTTTATTTAATCATGGTTGCCCAAAAATTACTGGATGACCCAAAATATTTTTATTCTGGAAAATTTATTTTTTGTTTTTGTAGCAATTGCTGTTGTAGCTCTATCTCTTTATTCCTGCTCGGATGATGTAAACCTCAAATCTGAAATTGAATATAAGGGATCAAAGACCTCTCTGGAACTAAGAATGTTATTACAAGAAACTTCCAATCCTACACTTTCTTCGTTGGATTCAGAAACCAAAGAATCACTCGTGAAATGTACCATTTTTGAAGATGGGCGTTTACAAGGATTTGAAAACATTGATGAAAACATTGATGAACTTAACAACTCTAATATGTTAGATGTTCTATCTGCAATATTACAACATAAAGTTGTGGATAGGTCTGTAAAGAACCGAATTACTCCTGTAATTGGTACTGACCCTTGGTCTTACTGTTCTAACTGCTGGTGGCAGAGAGATGAACACGATTGCTGTCAAGTGGGTGGTGAAGGATGTGTAGATTACTAAGGTAATCTTTTTTCAGCTTTGTCCTTGGAGTAATAATTGCTCCAAGGACTCTCATTATCTATATTTAAATACGTAAACGATGCGCAAAGAAACATTTTTTTCACTTTTAATTGTTATTTCTTTACACTCTACACTATCCTCTCAAGTAGAATTATATATACACCAACCTAAGTGTTCTGAAAAGACAGCCATTCAAATAGCAAATGCCCCACAGCTTGAAGCGAAAGTCATTGACGAAGAAACTATACTTTTTGAAATGGCTATTCCTGATGAGCCTAAGGAAGTAGTATTCGTCATAGATACTGTGGGAATAATACTAGAAAAAATGTGGATAACACCTTCCACTAAAAAAGTGGACATATATCTATTTAACTGCAGACAATACAGGTTTTATATCAAAAATCCTAATTCATTAACAAAAGAGGCAAGGGCGAATTTTTATTATACAAAATATTTATTTGAAAAATATGACAATGATATTGAGTTCAGAGAAAAATCTAATGAATATAATATGGAATATATAAAGAATAACCCTAATTCATTTTTATCGCTAAATATGCTAAGCAAGATAAATATAAACAATGAACAAAAGAGGGAATTGCTAAATTTAATTGGCGATAAAAATAAAAAATTTCCTTTATATAGCAAGCTGAAGAGCAAGTTTAATACAGAGGTAAATCTTGACCTACTCAACATAAATCAATCATTCAAGAGAATAGATGGTGGTTCTTTGTCATTTACCAAACTCGTTGGAAAATCTACTGTTTTTATATTTTGGTCGTCAGGGTGTAAATGGTCTATAAATTTATTACCCAAAATAACAGCATTAGAAAAAAAATATCCAAATACAAATTTTGTGTATTATTCTTTAGATGAAGATATATATCAATGGGGGAAATCCTCAAGTAAGTATCAAATTCCAAATAAGTATAATATCTCAGAACTTAATGGTTTTTTAGGGAAACTTCCAACTACTTTCGGGGTTGATAGAACTCCTTTTTTCGTATCCTCAAACAAAAAACATGAAATAACATTGGTTACATTCGGAGACGAACTTTATTTACTAGAAGAAGATATTAAAACTAACCGCTAACAAAATATATGCGTCTATCCCTCCCTTACGGTCGGCACATCGCATATATAGACCGTTCTCGACAAGCAAAAGAAATGAAAAAAAATGAAGTAATAATAAAAAACAAACTGTCCTCTAATTTAATTATGTCAATTGGAGGAATATTCTCTACTCTACTTGGTGTTTTCCTTTTATTAAATCCTAATGAAATGGATAAAGGGGGATTACCTAATTGGATACTTGGAGTGTTCTTTCTTCGGACTAATTGCTTTTTTTATATTATTAGACTTTCTTCAAATAAAAATCAGAAAAGATGAATTAGAAATTGTTTCACTATT
>JAHDBK010000039.1 GCA_020630455.1 Saprospiraceae bacterium | reverse complement strand
ACAAGTTCTTAATATGTTGGTTTTCATAAAGATTAAAATTTAAACATGCTCTTAATAAATAAAACATTAAATAATAAAGAACTTTCTTTATTATTTAATGTTTTATTATCGACAAAAGTATAACACTAAATAGTAAAATTTATATTTAAACTCAATTAAAATCAAAAAACATGTGGTCTAATAATTTATTTTTTATATTAATATTAATATTAGCCCTAACATCTTGTGATAATAATAAAAAGATAGATGTATCTAAATATTATTGTTCATTTGAAGATTCAAAGACAACTAAGATATACGAATATCAATCTCCAAACAAAGATTCTTTACCTCCTTATTATTGGTCTTTTAAGGCAATAGAAACAGATACAGGAAAATATCTAGTATCTCGTAATTTTAATTATAGTTTTATTCCTCAACAAAGAACTTTAAATGAAATAGTGAGCAATGGAATTCTTGCAAAAGAACATTTTTTTTATTCTACTAATAATGATTCCTTAAAAGAGGAAGTTTTTAAAGCTAGGATTATTTCCCCAACACTTTACCCCTTCCAAGTTAGCGAAAATGGTGGCTTTTTCCCTTATGAAATTAAATTTACTAATCCAGATAACAAGACCGAAAAAGTAAGGCTTCTTAGAGAACGCAAATACCTAAGAGATACTATATATACTTATAAAGGTAAAGACATCCCAGCTATATTATTTGAGGTAAACGACCTCATGCAATTTAAAGATACTGAACAAGGAGATTATGACCACTATAATCACATGACAGAAATTTATGCAGAAGACTTAGGTTTGGTTTATAAACAATACCGAGTAGGTACAATGAATATCGTTTATCATCTAAGCAATATTCTAAGTGTAGAAGAATTTAAAAAGAAATCAAGGCTTTTTTGGTCTAAACAACTAGATTATGATTTTGATTAGGGCATATTTAATTCTTCCATTCTTTAAACTGATTAATTAATGCTTGAGTGGATGCATCGTGTTTTGAAGATGTAGCTTCACTTTTTAATTGTGGTAATATTCTCTTTGCGAGTTGTTTGCCCAATTCTACGCCCCATTGGTCGAACGAATAAATATTCCAAATGACTCCTTGTACAAATATTTTATGTTCGTATAAAGCTATTAATTGTCCCAATACGAAAGGTGTTATTTTTTTAACTAAAATACTATTAGTAGGTTTGTTTCCTTCAAAGACTTTAAATGACAATAATTTTTGAATTTCCGCTTTGCTTTTCCCTTGTTCTTCCAATTCAGTCCTTACTTCATCTGCAGTTTTACCCATCATTAAGGCTTCTGTTTGAGCAATAAAATTAGCAATTAATTTTTCATGATGATCGCCCAAAGGATTATGCGATTGAGCTGGAGCTATAAAATCACAAGGAATCATTTGTGTACCTTGATGGATTAATTGATAAAAAGCATGTTGCCCATTAGTACCAGGTTCGCCCCAAATTATTGGTCCTGTAGAATAATTCACTTCTTTTCCACTCCTATCTACACTTTTGCCATTGCTTTCCATATTGGCTTGTTGAAAATAAGCAGCAAAACGGTGTAGGTATTGGTCATAAGGTAAAATCGCTTCTGATTTTGCTTCAAAAAAATTATTGTACCAAATACCAATCAATGCTAAAATAACAGGCATATTCTTTTCAAAAGATTCATTTTTAAAATGACTATCCATTGCATCATATCCCTTTAGTAAAGCATCAAAATTATCATATCCAATAGCTAAACAAATTGACAAACCTATTGATGATGTCAAGGAATACCTACCTCCTACCCAATCCTTAAAAGGAAACATATTCTGTTCACTAATTCCAAAAGCTTTTACTTTTTCAGCGTTGGTTGAAGCCGCTACAAAATGTTGAGCAATGTATTCTTTCTTTTTTGCTTTTTCTAAAAACCACTCTCTAGCAGAAAAAGCATTAGTCATCGTTTCTTGAGTCGTAAATGTTTTAGATGCAATGATAAACAAAGTGGTTTCTGGATGAAGTTGTTCAAGCGTCTCTACCAAATGAGTAGCATCAACATTTGACACAAAATGAACATTCAAACGAGTCTTGTATTTCTTGAGTGCCTCTGTTACCATAACAGGTCCTAAATCTGAACCCCCTATTCCAATATTTACAATATCAGTTATCGCTTTTCCAGTATATCCTTTCCAATTTTCAGAGATAATTGCCTCGCTACATTCTTTCATGCTTTTTAAAACTTTTCTTACAAAAGGCATGACATCTTCACCATCTACTTCAAGCTCTTCTCCTTGATAACGCAATGCTATATGCATTACCGAACGCCCTTCAGTCTGATTGATTTTCTCACCATTATACATAGCATTTATAGCTTCTTTCAAACGGCACTCTTTAGCTAATTGAAATAATAAATCTAGTGTTTTTTTAGTAATAATATTTTTAGAAAAATCTAATAAAAAGTCCTCTTTTTTAATGGAAAAATCATTAAATCGGCTTTCATTTTGCTTGAACAAATCTTTCATTTGCACTAATTGCATTTCTTCATAATGAGCTATTAATTCTTGCCAAGCTTGAGTATGTATTGGATTGATTTTTTCCATTGTATTGAATAATTTTATTATATTTTTGAACAAATATAGATATATTTTAGACCTTATTCTCAAAATTTTTTATGAAAGGAAAATTAGTATTTTTAATTATAGTCGAGGCATTTCTCGAAAAGCATAGCCGTAGCTATGTTTGAGAGGAATAACGAAGAATATCATTAAAAAGACAATTTAGCTATAATCAATTTTTCGTAATAAGGTCTATTAAAAACTAAAAAAGAACAAATGTTAAAGACTTTAGATGAATTATTTTATCTTTGCATAAATTCGATTGATTAAAATCATTTATAATGAATACAACTTTCAAAAGAACCAATTCATTAAAAAACGACCTAGTTATTCTTTCTGATGGTAAAAATTTGGATTGGACTGATAATTATTTGACATCTGGTGAAATCAGTGTCTTTGTAGAAGGCATTAAAAATAAAGTAAAAACATTTGTTTTTCCTAAAGCTATAAATTTTGCATTTATTCAAATTTTGCCTGAAGATGGTCAAAGTGAAGCAGAAAATAAAGAAAACGCACGTATTGCTGCTGCGGATATGCTTGAAAAAATTCAGCAATATAAAATAAAATCGGTCACCCTAATATCACATGCCGACACTAATAGAATGAATGAATATGCTGAAGGATTGGTATTGGCTAATTATCAGTTTTTAAAGTATTTTTCTGATAAAAATAAAGAAGCTAAAAAAAGCTGTTTAGAAAAAGTTTCTATTCACGCTTCTTGTATTAGCAAAAAAGATTTCAATTCCTTAGATGCTGTCTTAGAAGCTACTTGTAAAGCTAGAGATTTAGTCAATGAGCCTCATTCATTTATGAATGCTCCTCAATTTTCTAAAGAGGTAGAAGCAGCAGGAAAAAAATATGGTTTTAGTACAAAAGTTTTACAAAAGAAAGAGATAGAGAAATTAAAAATGGGAGGACTACTAGCCGTGAATTTAGGCTCTTATGTTCCACCTACTTTTAATATCATGGAATGGAAACCTAAGAATGCTAAAAATAGCAAACCCATTGTTTTGGTAGGAAAAGGAGTCATGTTTGATACAGGCGGAGTAAGTCTAAAACCTACTAAAAACTCTATGGACTTTATGAAATGCGACATGGCTGGAGCTGCTGGAGTTTTAGGTATGATGATTGCCGCTGCTAAAAATAAATTACCTGTTCATTTAGTAGCCTTAGTAGCTGCAACAGATAACAGACCAGGCAAAGATGCTTATCTACCAGGTGATGTAATAACAACTTATAGCGGCATTACTGTAGAAATTTTAAACACTGATGCTGAAGGTAGAATGACTTTAGCAGATGCATTACATTACGCTAAGCAATACGACCCAGAATTAGTATTAGATTTTGCTACTTTGACGGGTTCTGCTGCTGTGGCTTTAGGACCAGAAGGTGTCGCTTATATGGGTAATGCAGATTCCAAAGTAAAGTATCAAATGGAGGATAGTGGTTTTAATACTTATGAAAGAGTAGTAGAATTTCCAATTTGGCGTGAATATGGAGAAACTATAAAATCTGATATTGCAGATATCAAAAACTTAGGAGCTCCTTACGCTGGGATGATTACTGCTGGAATGTTTTTACAACATTTCACTGATTACCCATGGCTGCATTTTGATATTGCTGGAATGGCATATTTACATAAAAAATCTGCTTACAGAACCAAGGAAGGAACAGGCGTAGCTGTTCGTTTAATTTTTGATTTTTTAAATCAATATTTTAAAATTAAATAAAAAAATAATAAAGAATTAGCGACAGTTTTAATTGTAGTTATAACACCTTTATTATTTATACATAAAATAAGATACATTATAAATAATGGAAAAAATAAAAGTAGGAATCTCTATTGGAGATATTAATGGCGTTGGAGCAGAGATAATATTAAAAATATTTAGTGATGAAAGAATGCTAAAAGATTATACTCCAATTGTATATGCGTCCACTAAAGTAATATCATATCATAAAAACTTAATTAATGATAATATAAGGTTTCAAGGAATTAATTCCGCAGATACTGCCTATGAAGGCAAATTAAACGTATTGAATTGTTGGAATGAAAATGCTAATATTTCATTAGGACAAGTAACTGAAGATGGAGGAAAATTTGCATATATAGCATTAGAAAAAGCAGTACAAGACATTAAAAATGGACTAATAGATACCTTAGTAACTGCTCCGATTCACAAAAAGGCGATGAATCTAGCCAATTTTCCTTATGCTGGTCACACAGAATTTATTACAAAGCAGCTAGAAGTTCAAGAAAGCCTAATGACAATGGTTAGCAATGATTTGCGAGTAGCCGTAGTTACTAGTCATATCCCTGTAAAAGATGTAGCTAATAAAATTAATAAAAAAAATATTCTTAAGAAATTACGCATCTTTAATCAGAGTTTAAAAGAGGATTTTGGTGTTGAAAAACCTATTATTGCTGTTTTAGGACTTAATCCTCATGCAGGAGATGGAGGAGTTATAGGCAAAGAAGAAATTGATGTCATAATACCTACGCTTGAAGAAGCAAAATCAAATGGCATAATGGCTATGGGACCTTATCCTGCTGATGGTTTCTTCGGTTCTAATCAATATAAAAAATTTGATGGAATATTAGCAATGTATCACGACCAAGGCCTCATTCCTTTTAAAGCTATTTCATTTGGTGAAGGTGTGAATTATACGGCTGGAATACCCATCGTTAGAACATCTCCTGATCACGGAACAGCTTTTGACATTGTTGGAAAAAATATGGCAAATATTGATTCTATGAGAAAAGCCATCTATCTCTCAAAAGATATTTATACAAATAGGAAAAATTATCAAGAAGACCATGCTAATAAAGTTGAGCATGTTGCTATTGAAAATGAAATACAACCAGAAGACGAATAATAGACTCTATTAGAAATTATTGGTTATAGTCTATTTTTTTTCATCATAAAAAATAAACAATAATGAAATTTGGTACAAAGGTAATACATGCAGGAATAGAACCCGACCCAGTATCAGGAGCAGTAATGACTCCTATTTATCAAACATCAACGTATGTACAAGAAGCTCCAGGTAAACATAAGGGCTATGAGTATGCTAGGACTCAAAACCCCACTCGTGATGCTTTACAAAACAATTTAGCAGCACTTGAAAACGGAGCAAAAGCTATTTGTTACAGTAGTGGATTGGCGGCTATGGATGCTGTAATTAGATTACTAAATCCAGGTGATGAGGTTTTAAGTACTAATGATTTGTATGGTGGCTCTTATAGACAATTGGTTAGAGTTCATGAAAGATATGGTATTCAGTCTAATTTTGTTGACATGACAGATACTAATATTGTCAAAAAAGCAATCAATAAAAACACTAAATTGATTTGGATTGAAACTCCAACTAATCCAATGCTCAATATTATAGACATTAAAGCTGTTTGCAAAATTGCTAAAAGTAAAGGCATAATGGTTTGTGTAGACAATACTTTTGCTTCGCCTTATTTACAGAATCCTCTAGATTTAGGAGCTGATTTGGTTCTACATTCTTGTACTAAATACCTAGGAGGACATTCTGATGTCGTTATGGGTGTTGTAATTTGTAAAGAAGAAAAAATGGCTGAGCATTTTTATTTTATTCAAAATGCCGTTGGTGCAGTACCTGGCCCACAAGACTGTTTCTTAATGTTAAGAGGTATCAAAACTTTACATTTAAGAGTACAACGTGCTTGTGAAAATGCAGTAAAAATTGCTGACTTTTTAAAAAATCACCCAGCAATAAATAGAGTAAATTATCCTGGTTACAAAAGTCACCCGAGTCATAAGGTAGCTAAAAAACAAATGAGAATGTTTGGTGCTATGGTTTCTTTTGATTTGAAAGGAGATAGCTATAAAAAGGCTGTAAAAGTATTAAGCAATACACATTATTTTCTTTTAGCTGAATCTTTAGGAGGTGTTGAATCTCTAATTGGACACCCTGCTTCTATGACTCACGCTTCTATTCCTAAAAAAGAAAGAATGAAGGTGGGATTAACGGATTCTCTTATTCGTCTTAGTGTAGGTGTAGAAGATGTAGATGATTTAATAAAAGATTTAAAAAATGCTTTGGCAAAAGCTTAGCTATTTTTAAATTTATAATAAAACAGCCCGTATGATTTATTTTCATACGGGCTGTTTTTATTTTTATAAAAATAAAAAGACTCTTAGTTAAATCTATAACATCGTACTTTTCCGAAATATTTCACAATACCTATTCCAATCATAGTATAAGTATCTTTAGTTGTTGGGTCACCTCTAAATCTTCCTGCTTCTCCAATTTGCATTCCTTCATCGTCAGGAAGCGAACGGTCAGAAAGTGCAACCGCTAAATCTCCTCTTAAAGACTCTAAGTCATCTTTTTCTGGATATACATCACTTACATCATCCACATAATCGGTAAAGAGGTATCTAGCTCCAAGTTCAAAATTCATGCTCCAATCATCAGAAATATCCCATTTCATTCCCAAACCATAAACCAATCCAAGTTGTGTCAAAAAATATTCACTTCCCTTGAATTGCCCTTCAGTTCCTAGTGGTTGAAGCTTCACCCAATCTCCTTCATATTTAGCACGAGGGTTGAAATGGAAAACATTAAAACCTGCAAATACATAGGGAGTATAGAAATTATCATAACTACCATGGTCATAAGGGAAAAAGTTAAATTCGAGCTGTGTAGTCCCTTCAAAAATATGAGAATTAAAACTCAAATTTCTTCTCTGTTCAAAAGAATTTTTACTTTCAGCATCATCTGCTCTTAAGTTTCCATAATTTACGCCAAATTTTACACCTATGCGGTTGTTAAAATTATATCTTCCTATCAAGCCACCAGCTGGACTGCCAAATTTTACATTAAAACGAGTATTCAAATCTCCAAAGTAATTGGATGCACCGATCCAACCACCTACCTCCCAACCTCTTTGTGCTTGAATATCTAGGCTTAGAATAGAGAATAAGAATATTATAGCAATAATTTTTTTCATGTTATTATATCAATCAATGATTTTAGGATTCCAAATCTAGTAGTAAACGACTTTTATTAATAATTTGTTATAATTTAAGGCGATATTAATTAATATTTGTCGATTTTTTTCAAAATTAATATTAAAAAAAGATAATTTTGATATCTATACCTAATACCTTATAAAAAATATGCCAATTTTTTGTAATGTGTTCGTTTTAGCCAATTTTTTAATAAAAAGCATTGAGAAATTTAATTATCAGTATATTATTAGCCCCTTTTGCCCTAATTTATGGTCTAGGAGTTAGTCTTCGCAACTTCTTTTATTCAAAAGGATTACTCAAAGGAATAGAGTTTAATATCCCCGTTATAGGTGTAGGAAACTTATCAATGGGAGGAGCAGGTAAAACCCCACATGTTGAATATTTAGTAAGGTTATTAAAAGATTATTTAGAAATCGCTACCTTAAGTAGAGGTTATAAAAGAAAAACAAAGGGTTTTCTAATTGCTACACCAAAAGATAATGTATTGAGTATTGGGGATGAACCCGCTCAATTCTTGCAAAAATTTCCTGACATTACCGTTACTGTTGCTGAAAATAGGATGTATGCCATACCTGCGCTTATTGGAAAACGACCTCAAATTAATACCGTAATTTTAGATGATGCTTTTCAACATCGTTCCGTTAAGCCCAGTCTCAATATTTTATTAACTCCATACAGCCGACCTTTTACCAAAGATTTTTTATTACCTATGGGACGACTCAGAGAATGGCGTTCAGCATACCAAAGAGCTGATGTTATTATTATTTCTAAATGTCATAAAAATAGCATTAGTAGTGAAGAAAGAGAACAATGGAAAAAAGAGATTCCATTATTACCTCAACAAAAAATATTTTTTTCTAAGTATAAATATCTAGACTTATATCCTTTATTTGAGGAAATTCCTCAAAACCCAATTCGAGAAGAAGATATCAATGTACTATTAGTCTGTGCATTAGCAAATGCAGATTACCTAGCAAGTCATCTTGAAGAGCGATATAATAGAATCAATAGAATGGAATATACAGACCATCATCTATTTAGTGAATACGATATTTCTAGAATTAATAATCTGTATCAAAATTGGGATTTAAATAATAAAATAATTATTACTACAGAAAAAGATGCAGAAAGATTAAAAATCCATAAAAAAGTTATCCTCGAACACCAGATGCCTATTTATGTCCTACCTGTCGAAGTTCAATTCTTAGATGAAGACCAAGTCTTATTTGATGATTTTGTAAAACAATTTTTGTTAAATTTTAAGGTGTAAATCAACCATTTAAAAGAGTTTTTAGCTTTTTAAACATTTTTTTTAAAAAAAATAGTTTTAAAATTTGATTTATACATCTATTTGTTTTATATTTGTATTATTAATAAAACAAATAGATGATTTTTATTAGTTTTCAAAACAAAAATTATTAAATTCATCTATTTAAAACTTCTTCTTTAATTTTTTAAAACAATTATTATGATAGGAGATGATAGAATAAATTTAAATAAAAGATTTATCAAGGTTTTTCGAGAATTGGAAAACAAAAATGAAATCATTAAAAATGATAGAAATGGTAAAGGTATGGGAGATTTTGCCGAAAAAGTATTAGGCAATAAATCTTATGGTCATATCGTCCGTGCATTTTTAAATCCTAAGGATAAAAGAGTTTTTGATTATAAACACATAGAACCTTTGTGTAAACACTACGGTGTAAATAAGGAGTATATGATGAAAGGAATTCCTCCTATGTTTGGAAAAGCAAAAAATACTTTCCTCAGTGACCAATCTATGCCTCTTTATCCTGCGGGGAATATCACCTTTACAAGTGTGACTGCTTTAGCAGGTTCAGGAGTTGATGCAGCATCTTCAAATTCAGAAAAATTAACTCAATTTTCAATCCCAGGTGTTGCAGGCAGTGGTTTGTATGCTCTTGAAATTGAAGGAGATAGTATGATGCCTTTATTAAACGATGGAGAAATCGTCATTTGCGAACAAATTGAGTATATCAATCAAATCAAAGATAATGGAGTTTATGTCGTCAAAGCAGATGGTGATGTATGGATTAAATTTGTACAAACCATAAAAGATAGATTGGGTAGAATAATTCAATTAAAATTAATTTCTGAAAATAAACTAGAATACGATCCTTTTACGATAGAAGTAGACTCAAATTTGAGAATATTTAGAGTCATCAGAAGGATTAGCGAGCTGTAAAACATTTCCAAAATATTTTTTTGTTTAAGTAACGGTAAAAAAATAAATTCGACATTTTAGATAGTAGATTTTGATTTTAATTGAGGCAAAAAAGCGTAAAATAGTGGACTATTTCTAGCTTTTTTAACGAAAAGTAAAATCAAAAGGAACAGATTAAATGAGGAAGTTATTTTTTGGATGTTACTAAATATTGAATAGTATAATCTATTCAACTGGGAATGGACTGCCTTTATTTAAAATAAAATATTAAATTTTTAAATTTTTATAGTATGACGCAATATAAAAATAACAATATAGTATTTACCAATCTAAATGCCTTTGCAGGTAATAGTATCGCCGCCGATTTACGTGAAGAAAATGAAGAATTTAGAATACCTGGTGTTCAAGGAAATCTAGTAGCATTTTATATCAGCGGCAGAAGCATGCAACCCAATATTAATGAGGGAGATATGGTCATTTGTCAAGAAATAAACAACTTGCCTAAAGATTTAAAAGATGGTAAAATTTATACAATTATTTCTAACAATGGGATATGGGTAAAAAGAATTGAAAAAATATATAACGATAAAGGTAAATGCACTGAGTTGCTTTTAATTTCAGATAACTATAAAGAATATGCTCCCTTTACAGTTGAATTATCAGATATAAAAAAAATAATGAAAGTAGTAAAGAGATTAACAGGTTTAGAAAGTTTGTAAAAGCAACTTTTTGAGTAAGCTAAAGAGAATTTATGATATTTATCCTTGTTTTTATTTTTTAGTCAGGTTATTGCTGTTTTTTTGATTCAACTCTCAGGTTAAAAAGTTAATCTGGGAGTTTTTTATTTAAAAGAAAACTAGATTTGAATTAAATTAGTATCTTTCAGCGAAAATTCACTAAAAATTTATATTTTAGATTTTTTATAAAAAATTGGGATGAATTCATACCAGAAAATAATATTTGGATTAAAAGTTAAAGAATTAAGGCAAGGACTAGGATTATCATTTGCTGCATTATCAAAAAAAACAAAAATGTCTATTTCATACTTGAATGAAATAGAAAAAGGCAAAAAATTCCCAAAACAAGATAAAATTGAAACCCTTGCTAAAACACTAGGTACAAGTACAGAAGCACTTCTTTCTACGAGAATGAATCCCGCATTAATGCCTGTAGGAGATTTATTACAATCCAATTTTTTAAGTGAATTACCATTACATTTATTTGGTATTGATTTACAAAAAGTCATAGAAATGATATCAAAAGCACCTATAAGAGTAGGTGCATTTATTTCAACACTTGTTGAGTTATCCCGAAATTATGCCCTTCAAGAAGAGAATTTTTATTTTGGTGCTATGAGAGCATACCAGGAATTACACAATAATTATTTTAAAGAAATAGAAGATGCTGCTGAAAGACTCATTATAGAACACAAGCTAAAAACAGATAATATTCATTCAAAAGATCTTATAAAAATTCTTGAAAATGATTTTAATTGTAAAGTAAATTTTGAAAAAATAAACGAAATTGATGAATTGAAAAACATTCACTCCATATACGTTAATAAAAAAAATTCTTTATTTTTACATAAAAAAATTAGCGAGGCACAATTAAGTCTTTTGGTTGGAAGAGAAATAGGATTTAGATATTTACAATTAAAAGAACGACCTTTATATACTCCAATAAGAGTTCCACAATCATTCGAACCAGTATTAAGCAATTTTAAAGCTACGTACTTTGCAACAGCACTAATGATGAATAAAAATCATTTAGCAGAAGATGTAGCTAAATTTTGTAGTAATACAGAATGGAAAGGAGATGTATTATTAGATATGATAAAAAACTATAATGTAACTCCTGAAATGGCATTTCATAGATTGACACATATACTGCCTGAATTTTTCAAACTAAAACAGCTATTTTTCATTAGGGTTAGAACGGAATTGAACTCAAATAGATATACAATAGACAAAGTATTACATTTGAATAAACAACACCATGCCCATAGTAATAAAATATATGAACATTATTGTAGGCGATGGTTGTCTGTCGAAATCCTTAAAGAATTACAAGAACTAAGAAATCAAGGAAAAGAACAGATAATCGCTAAAGTTCAAAAATCCTTATATCATGGTACAAATGATGAATATTTAACCCTATCATTAGGTATCCCTGCTGGTAGTTTACAAGATAAAGATATAAGTGTCACTTTGGGTATCTTAATGGATGACCACCTAAAAAAAGTTATAAAATTTGCATTTGACCCTAAAATCCCTCTTAAAATAGTTAATAAAACTTGTGAAAGATGTCCAATTATAGATTGTAATGAACGGGTAGTTCCTCCAAGTGTACACCAACAAAAAGAATCATGGAAAGCAACCCAACAAATCATAAATCAATTGGTAAAATAATTTGAATATGAACACTATTATCATTAATAAAAAAGAAAATTATATCACTTTACAGTTGAACAGAGGTCGAGCCAATCCTATCAATGCTGAAATGGTAAAAGAGATTAGAGAAACCCTTAAAAGAATAGAAAAAGAAGAGGAAATAAAAGGGATAATATTAACAGGGCAAGAAGGGTTCTTTTCTGCTGGATTAGATGTTCTAGAATTATTTCACTATAACCAAATTGAAATGAAACAATTTTGGACAGATTTTACAGATATGATTGTTGATTTAATACAATTTCCAAAACCAATCATTGCAGCAATAAGTGGTCATAGCCCCGCAGGCGGTTGTATTTTGGCTATTTGTGCTGACTATAGAATAATGATTAAAAGTGAAAGGTATAGAATTGGTCTAAATGAAATACCTGTAGGGATTGTAGTACCTCAAGCTATCTTGGAAATTTATGGGTTTTGGTTGGGTAAAGGCAAGGCATATCAAGCACTAATGGAAGGAAAATTATTCACTACTCAAGAAGCTTATGAAAGTAATTTATTAGATGTTTTAGTTGAAGATGGAAATGAATTAATGGAAAAAGCTGAAAAACAAATGAAGTTTTATTTGTCATTCCCTGAAAAAGTATGGCAACAAACGAAGAAAAATTTAAGAAACGAACTCATCAAAAAAAGCGTAGTATCTGAATCCGAAAAAGAAGATACTTTAGCAGAATGGTGGAATCCAAAATCAAGGGCAGCACTAGAAAAACTAGTCAATAGACTATCTTCAAAAAAAGCATAATTCACACTAGTATTTATAAAATATTAGGCATCTCTCTTTATTTTTTCTGAGTTTGGTTTCATTTTTGATAAATATTAAAAGAATGTCTATCATATAAAGAAACATTATTATAATTCATTCGTACATAATGAGAATTTTAATGTATAAATAGACTTTTTTGGAAATACTTAAAATTATTCTTTAAACGTATTCTAAGTTTTTTATAAATTATTCAAGCGAGAAGTATGAATTTTAGAAGCAAGTTTTTGTTACATTTTTTACTCACGATTTTACTCTTCCCTTTGGTTTTATCTGCTAATCAAAATGATATTAATCACTATTTAAAACTTTATGAATCAGGTAGTCAAAAGGATAAAATTCAAGCACTAGAGCATATTGTTCCACATTATATTTCTCATAAAAACTGGAAAGAATTAGGCAATCTAACCCAAGAATTAGAATCTGAATATAAAGATGATAAAACTAACCTTACTCAAATTCATATTTGGAAAGGAAATATATTCCAAGCAAAAAATGATGACACCAATGCTTTGAGTGAATATTATAAAGCTTTGGACATTGCTCAAAAATTACAGGATGAAAATTTGATAGCTCAAGCTCAAAATGGTCTAGGTGAAATATTCTTAATTAAAGAAGATGTTACTAAATCAATGGAAGCATTTAGAGTAGCACAAGAATTATCTGAAAAAAATGACAATAAAAAACTTCTTGCTAAAGTATTTAAAAATTTAGGAAACAGTTATTTACAAAAAAAACGTCCTGAATATGGACCCGCCAAAGACTATTATAATCGTTCTTTTAAACTTGAATTAGAATTAGAAGACTATGAAAATGCTGCAAAAACAGCAAAGCAAATTGCTGATTATGATGTACGTTTGAGAGATTATGAAAGTGCAATGGTTTAT
>JAHDBK010000038.1:11308-13910 GCA_020630455.1 Saprospiraceae bacterium | reverse complement strand
CTCAAAATTATGAAAATGAAACTATTGAAATTGAAAATTTAAAATTATTAAAAACCATTGAAAAAACAAGTAATAGCGAATTGTTTATGATGCAAATAATAGCTATTCAAGATGAAAAAGAAATTTATACTTTAAAAAGATTATTCACTAAAGAGAATGAAAAAAAGTAATAATAAATTGAAATTATCTGCATTTACCATAGTGGAATTATTGACAGTGATGATGATTAGTATTTTGGTCATCTCTGCTATGTATTCTGTGTGGAGAATAATAGATAGAACAGTTTTTAAATTTAATGAAACGTCTGAAATTGTTTCTGAGCAAACAGATTGCTTAGCATGGTTGAAACAGGATTTTCAAAATGCTAGAAATATCGAACGTGAAGGAGATAATATTGTATTTCATTTTAATGATTATCAAATTGTTTATGATTTTAATATTAATAAAAATAATATTGATGTAAATTCAAATGCATTATCGAAAAAACAAGTAAAAATAAAGAGAATTCTTTATAAAAATGAAGAAATTCAAGATTCTAATTTTAATATTTTCATACTAAAAATGAATACTTTTTATAGAAATAAATTAGTGAATCAAGGAAAAATAGACTATTTAGAATTAACTTTTCTAGGAGAAAATAAAGCGCTTAATCAAATCGTTTTGACTAAAGAATATGCATCTGCTGACCTAATAAAAATTGAATAAAAATGGCAATTAAAATTAATAAAGATTTAAAGAAAAAGAAGGTCGAATCACCCTCTTATGATTGGAATAATTTATTACAAAAAGAGATAAGCCTCTTTGGGAAAAGTCTTTCTTTTGCTCAAAAAGAGAATTTTTATAGACAGATGGCAGTGCTCATGTCGTCGGGCTTGGATATACAAAAAGCATTGAATATCTTAGAAGAAAATGAGCCCAAGAAAAAACTAAAAACAATTTGGAAACAAATTAGAGAAGCACTGATTGAAGGTTTGCCTTTTCATAAAGCCATTCAACAGACGGAGTATTTTTCTGACTATGAAGTCTTTAGTATGCAGATAGGGGAAGAAACAGGAGATTTGGTAAAAGTTTTGAAGAATTTAGAGGCATATTATACCCAAGCCGTCAAATATAAACGACAATTGATTCAAGCCTTATCTTATCCCGTTTTTGTGATTTCATTTGCCATCTTGGTATTGATATTTATGTTGCAATATATGGTGCCGATGTTCAGTGATATGTACGGTCGATACGATGGTGATTTGCCTTGGATTACTCAACAAACCATTGCCCTTTCAGATTTTATGAGTAATTATTCTATTTACATATTATTAATAATAGTATTAATAATAGGATTGCTGTATTATTTTAGAAAAAATGAGTGGATGAGGCGGATATTATCTGCCATAATATTAAAAATACCCATATTTGGAGGCATTATAAAAAACATATATTTGAGTCGATTATGTAATTCAATGTATATGTTATTATCATCAAAAGTCCCCTTATTGTTTACTACCAATTTAGTTAAACAAATGATTTCATTTTATCCTATTGAACAAGCATTAGGTACAGCAGAAAAAGAGATTACCAATGGAGCTGCCTTACATGAGAGTTTATCGAAATTTAGATTTTTCCCAAGTTCCTTCATCGCTTTAATCAAAGTAGGAGAAGAATCTGCCCAATTGGATAATATGTTTCAAACTTTAGCCCAACAATATACCAATGCAACAGAGCAAAGCACAGCCATTATCAGTTCCTTATTAGAACCCATTTTAATTATATTTCTAGGATTTATTGTAGGCTTTATATTGATAGCTATGTATTTACCTATGTTTGAAATGAGTACTTATGTGGGGTGATTTAATATTATAGAAAAATGATATATGTTAAAATTTTAAATATTTTCAACAAAAAAATTGATATATTATAAAAAAGGTAATATATTTGAACTATCACTCAAATAACACACAAAAAAATAGTACAAGATATTAGTATAGGTAGGATAAACATTATAAAACTATTAAGCACTTAAAGGTGGTTAGTGTACATAAAATTTATACCAAAACAAAAGATTAATTGAAAACAAGCAGAAGTACTGAATAACCTAATTTCGCTTATTTTAGTTTTATCAATTTTTTATTAATGAATTTGTCATAAATTGATTATGGCAAATAATTATTTATTTGAATTTTTTCTTAAAGCAAGTGCTTGCTTTAAGCCAGTTTTTCTATGCCTTTATAAAAAGCTGAAAAAAATAAATTTTAAAAAAAATAAAAAAAACATGGCACATTTTAGTGAGTGTGTACTCTATACAACAATATAAAAATAAAAGAAGATGAAAATTAAAATAATCATAAGTACCTTATTTAGTTTAATGAGCATTTGTCTATATGGTCAATTAACGACTGAATATGATATAACTCATACTAACCATATACATAATAGAGGGAGTGTTAAAATTGATGTTACTGGAGGTGTTGGACCTTATAACATTATATGGCATCATGTGAATTATGGAAAGGACACTTTTCAGTTTAATAATACATTTGAAAAATTAGGTTTAAAAAGGGGGCAGTATAGGACAACGATTACAGATTCTTATGGAGTGAGTAAAACTAAT
>JAHDBK010000038.1:0-11298 GCA_020630455.1 Saprospiraceae bacterium | reverse complement strand
GATGAGTTAAAAGATATTTATATAGAGGAACGGACATATAAATCAATAAATACTAATACAGGTGTGTGTCGAATGTCAAATACGAAAATACCAGGAGGAGCTAGTTTTCAAATTAGGTTAAAAGATTTTGTGAATTTATCGGGTGATGGAGAATGTATGATAGGTTACTGTTCATTTGATGAACCACTAAGTGAGGATAATATTTCAAGTATTAAGCATGGTTTTTTAATAAAAAAAGACAGTATTTTTTCAATTAAAGAAGGTCAAGTTCATAATTATTTATTTAATACAAATTCAATAATTGCAAGTGGAGATTATATAAGAGTAGCAATCCATAAATCATTGAATAAAATTAGATTTATAAAGGAATACGTGTTAATAGACGATTATACTATACCTACAGGAGAGTTGGATTCAACATTTCAAGTGAAAGTTATGGTGAATAATGCACAAGTAGAGTTTTCAGAAACTATTTCTACATTTGGATATATAAATACTACAAATGATAGTTATTGTGCAGAATTAAAAAAGGAATTAGATGGTAGTTTCGTGGAGGTGCTCAATAATGAATTGAAATTTACTTATGAAGAAGACTACCCAATAGTATTTGGAGAAAATGATGAAGTTAATTATAGTATATATAATTGGAAACGAGTTCCAATAATAAGTGGGGTACTGACAAATAATTATGGAGTAAACTACCATGAAATAGATTTGAGCCAAGGCAATTTTTGGAATTTTAATTACTACACCTTAGAAGTAAAGATAAAGAGAGGAGATAAGGGAGAAGAAACCTATTATTTAAGATTTAAAGGACGATATTAATATGAAAAACAAACAGATTATATGGTACACATTTTTGGTGATATTAATGTGTGTAAGTATTGGGATGAATGCCTTTAGCTTGTTGAAACAAAAAAAGGTAGCATATATCAATAATGCGGTTTTATTTGAATCATTTCAAGGAACTAAAGAATTTAAATTGAAACTAAAAAAGGAAGATAATCGAAGGCAAACTATTATAGATTCTCTTCAATTAGAATTGGTAAACTTGAATAATCAAATTCAAACTAATCCGAAGAATGAAAAATTAATTGAATTGTACAAAAATAAAGGCATGTATAGTCAACAATTAATAAATGAATTTGAATATCTACACGAAAAAAATAATCAAGAATATACAGAGCAAATCTGGACACAAATTAATGATTATGTAGTCGCTTATGGAAAAGAAAAAAATTGGGATTATATATATGGAGCGAGTGGAAATGGTTCATTGATGTATGGAAGTGAAGAAGAAAATATAACAAATGAAGTAATTGCTTATATAAATGAAAAATATGAAGGATTTTAAAAAAATAATTATTTGGATACTAATAGTATTTAGTCTAGGGTCTTGTAACAAAGATTATGCTAATGTTAGTGAATACATCTCTTATGTAAGAAATCCAATTAATGGATTACAAAAAGAGAAAGTAATAGGAAATATAAGTTTAGCACTTCAATATAAGCCTATAGATTATATGGTACTTAATGAAACTCGAGGTAAAATAGATGGTCGTTTTGAAAAAAGAAAAAAGGAACTCTCAGGATTACAACATTATACCTTGAAACTCGCTTTATCATCTCATCAAGGAGATATAACGGAGTATAAAGTTAGTGATGAAAAAGGCTACCAAGATAGATTGTATTATTTATCATACGGAATGCAAGAAGATATAAAAATGGTACAAGGAACAGATACTTTAAAGTGTTCTTTATATCATTTTGAGCGCTCCTTTGATAGTAGTCCATATAGAACTTTTGTTTTGGCATTTGAAGAACACCAAGCAGAAGGAGATAGAATATTAATTTGGGATTCCAAAGAAATGGGTTTAGGAACACTCAAATTAGGAATAAAAGAAAAAGATATTAAAAGCATCCCAAAACTAAAAATTTAATAAAATGAGTATTTGGTCAAAAAGAAATCTAAGATTTACAAAGAAAATATGTATAGTACTAATTTTCTTAATGGTTTATCAAGCCATTCACCCTATTACTGCATGGGCACTAACTTCTGGTCCAACACAACCTGAAGTGCAAACTTTTCAACCCGTAGGTTCTACTCAAATGGTAGACTTGTTTAGTGGTGATTTTTCATACAATATTCCACTTTTAGAAGTACCAGGTCCTAATGGAGGATATCCTATCAATTTGTTTTATAACTCCGTAACTGACGCAGAAACAGAAGCCTCAATGGTAGGCTTAGGTTGGAATATTGGTATAGGAGCAGTTACCACAAATGTAAGAGGGATTCCAGATGCTTTTTCTGGAGATAAAATTGAAAATAAAGTGAGTATGAAACCTAATTGGACTATAGGTTTAGGAGGTAGTATAGGCTCCAATAGTATAGAAATATTCGGTGCAGATTTAAGTAAGGTTTTAAATTTAGGCTTTGGAAGATCTTATATGTATAATAGTTATAAAGGTTTAGGATACAGTATTGATCCGAATATAGGATTTAAAATTCCAATGGGTAAGATGTCATCTTCTTTTGGTTTGAATATGAGCATCAATTCCCTTGAAGGGGCAAGTATGAATGCTAGTATTAATTTAGATAGTGCTAAAGATGATGAAGAAAAAAATAGCGAAAGAGGAAGGTTGACTGGAGGAATGAGCTTTGGAATGAATGGAAGAGGAGCTACCAGTATGACTATTGATGGAAGCTTAGGGGTTCATAAAAAATCAGGAAAGTATAAAAGTTTTAGTGTGGGAGGAACTTATAATTTTGCTACTCCAACTTATGTGCCTTCTATATCTCAAAGTTATAGAGGAACTAATATGTCTCTTAATGTAAGAATAGGCGGAGATGTAATTGGAACTGATTTTACTGTAGGTACAACTGGTTTTTTAAGAGTTCAAAAAATGAAAAAGAAAAACAAGTGGGTTTCTACTCCCGCTTATGGTTTTATGCACTTAGAAAAAGCCTATGATAATAAAAAATCATTAATGGATTTCAATAGAGAAAAAGATGGAGTGATAAATGAAGATATGCCTAATTTATATATACCTATTGCTACTCCTGATATATTATCAGTTTCTGGTCATGGAACAGGTGGCAGCTTTTTAACCCAACGCTCCGATAATGGAGGATTATTATTAGACCCAGAGCAAAGTTATTCTATTCCAGGAGGACAATTAGGAGTGGAGTTAGCAGGCGGAACAGGAATAAAAGTCGGAGTTGATGGTTCATTAAGTAATTCCAGGACGAGTAATAAAAGAGCGGCTACCCAAATAGGAGACTATCAATTTCATTCATCTGAGATGGGAAGTGATTTTGAGCCTTTTTATTTAAAATCTTCTTCAGATATGGCTGCTGATTTGAATTGGCAGGCTAATAGTACAAAAATAGGGGGTGATGAACCGATTAAATTAGCCATTGATAACACAGAATATTTTAGTGAAAGTGATATTAATCAAGCTGCTCAAAATAGTACTGCTCCTCTTTCAAAAAAATTAGGCAAAAGATTTGAAGGCTTTTATGAATTAGAAGATTTACAAGGAAATGTAATAAATACATTAACTCCTAATCCTAATACAAATGATGGAAAATTAACAGAAAGAAAAACAAAAACAAGCCCTATAGTAACCGTAACTAATAAAATGTTACAATCAAATACATCAGCAATTCTTCCAGAATATAATGTATCGTATTATAGTGCTCAACAAAACGCCACACTTAATCAATCTACTTATAATTCTTTAACATCATTAAGTAGAAATAATGAAAAACCCAATTTAATTGGAGGCTATACCTCACTTACTGCTGATGGAGCTAGATATGTTTATGGCTTGCCTGTAAAAAACCAAGTACAATATGATGTAAGCTATTCTTATGATGGCGAAATCCAACCTTGCGATAAAACAGTAGGTATCAATGCGTCTACAGGTAATGATTTTGAAGGTTATGAAATTCCTCATCAAAATGGACAAGAAAATTATTTGAATATCAAAAAATTACCCGCTTATCCATATTCTCATTTATTGACCTCAGTGTTAGGAAGTGATTATGTTGATAAAACCCAGGATGGAATTACAGATGATGATTATGGATATTGGATGAAAGTAGAATACGTCAAAACATCCGATAATTTTATTTGGAAAACACCGTTTGAAGGAGCAAATGCAATAAGAGGCTTATCTTCCTCAATTTCTGATGATAAAGCAGCATTTACTACAGGTAAAAGGGAGCAATTTTATCCAGCTAAAATTGTTACTAAAGTCACGAAGCAGTCTTTATCTATGAACAAAGACAAGATGGACGAGCTGCTTCTACTGTAGTTCAAGATGCTGGAGATGCATTTGGTGACTTTTCATATAAATTAAAAGAAATCCAATTGTTTACTAAAGGGAGTACTACTCCTATTAAAACAGTTCATTTTAATTATGTAGGAGATGCAGATGTAGTAGATACGAATACTCCTGAACTTTGTCAAGGCATTAAAAATGGAACTGGAGGTAAATTAACTTTAGAATCAGTTTATTTTACATATAAAAATAATAATAGAGGTAGGTTAAACCCTTATGTTTTTAAATATAATGGTTCAAACCCAAATTATAGTGAATTTGCTTATGATAGATGGGGTACCTATAGGAATAGTGGTAATTGTGACCATGTTTATAATCCTTATACTCAACAATATGATACAAATCAAGATATAGAACAACAACATAGAGATGATGTAATGGCTTGGCATTTGAGTGAAATACAAATGCCCTCTGGTTCAGTGATTAAATTGAGCCTAGGAAGAGATCATTATGGCTATGTGCAAGATAGGGTAGCGACCCAAATGTTTAATATAGTTGGATTGGAAAATGGACTAGGAGATAACACTTTATATAAGGGAACTCATGTCACTAATGAAGATAATATGAAAGTCTATTTTGAATTAGAAAAAGCGACTAATAACCAAGCAGAATTAGACCGATATTTTAATGATTTATATCGCTATACCAATGATAACGGGAATGAAGTTTATCAAATGTATTATAAAGTCAATGCTAATTTAACTAATCATAATGAAGATAAACAAAAACAAGATGTAGAAGGATATGCAGACATTTTAGATTACGGTTTTGATACAAGTTCTCAATCTGGAAATTTGTATACTAGGGCATTTATAGTTTTAGATCATTTTCCAATAGCCAATAGAGGAGATTTTTATCACCCCATGACAATCGGAAATTGGCAATTTTTAAAAACGCATATTCCTGAACAAATGTATGGAGATATGGGAGATGCACCAGAAGGAGATGATCAAATAGCTCAAAAAGTAGGTTCTTTCTTTAGTGTGTATAGAAATATAAGGGGGATATTTTCTTCATATTATAGATATTGTAAAGTAAAAGATTATGGATTAAATGTAAAATTAGATAGAAGTTATATCAAATTAAATAGTCCAGATAGAAAGAAATTCGGAGGAGGAGTAAGAGTTGAAAAAGTAGAAATGTATGATGATTATTGGGAAGCTGAAACAGGAGAAACAGTTCCTACTTATGGTACTATTTATGAATATGAAACGGAAGAAATGGTGTATAATCCTAGTAATCAATTAATGGAAGCAACCGGTTATACTATTAGTAGTGGTGTAGCTTCTAATGAACCTGCAGTTGGTGCAGAAGAATCTGCATTAAAATATGCTAAAAATTATACTCAAAGTATAAAGGGAAGTAAGGATAATTATTTCTTTTTTGAATATCCTATTAATGAATCATTATATCCCGGTCCTGCAATTGGATATAGCAAAGTAAAAGTGAAAAGTTTAGCTAGTGATTTATTGATTAAGAAAAGTGATACTAATTATCAAGCACCCACTAGTGGATATGGAGCAGATAATGATGATATTGACGGTTTTGCCGCTAGTGGTCTAACTGTTCATGAATATTATACCGCAAAAGATTTTCCAGTTGTTACAGATGAAACAGAAATTAATAATCGACCTAAGCATTTATGGATACCTATTCCTTTTGTTGGGCAAATGACCTTTGATTATTATACCGCTTCACAAGGCTATTCAGTAGAAACCAATGATATGCATGGCAGACCTAAAAAAACCACAAGTTATGGTTTGACAGAAGGTGGTGAAGTGATAAAAGACCCTATTTCTTGGAGTGAATACCAATATCAAATCAAAAAAGAAGAATATACCTTGGGAGGTAAAAAAAGACAACGTATGAGATTGGATAATTTTGTAGACGTCTTAATTCATGATGATATGAACCAGACCAATGCAACGACTCAATTAGGAGTAGAAATGGGTGTAGATAGGCAATTGTTTTCTGATATAAGAGATTCTAGAAATACATCCGTCAGCGGAGGTTTAGATTACAATGGTAACCTTGAATTACTAGGATTTATTCCTTTAGCCTTTGCTTGTCCTTGGCCGAGTTTTAGTATGTCCGATAGCGAATTAAGAACATCCGTTTCTAATAAAATTATTCGTAAATCTGGAATTCTTAAAAAGGCCATTGCCTTTGATGGACAATCAACTGTAGAAACTGAAAATAGACTATACGATCCAATGACAGGTCAAGCAGTATTGACAACAGTTAATAATCTATATGATGATCCTATTTATAATTATAATATTCCTGCAAGATTTGCTTATGAATCTATGGGAGCTGCTTACGAAAATTTAGATTTTGCATTCGAAGCAAATATTAATCACAATACTTGTAATAATACGATAGTATATACCAAACTAATTCCTACAATTAGTAATAATGCTGAACTACTAATAGAAGGAGACGAATATATAGTAAGTCAATCAGGCAATATATTAACCAAAGCTACTCTCATTTCTAAAGAAGGTGATTTAAAAATTGTACTAGATGACGATAGTATTCCAGATGGCATTTATGAATTAAAAGTGATAAGAAGCGGTAAAAGGAATCATTTAGGTGCCTCTGTAGGTAGTATAACCGCCTTGTCAGACCCTTTAACCAATAGAACAAAAGTGGAAAACTGTCAATATAATATTACCGTTTATGATACTCAACAAGAAGATGTGTGCCACATAAATCCTTCATTTGTAGCATTTGTTGATTTAGTCAATCTTATTAATAGTACTGATATTATAAATGAATCAGGCACATTACAATCTGACGGGTTAAAAGATTGGAATAATATTAAATATACTCCTGTATTGAGTGAATCAATTCAAGATGGTGGTAAAGATATTTCAAGTATTCCTATTTATGATTATTATTTAGATATTATCAACCAAGATTCAAATAATAGTACGCCATTTACTCATGTTGCTATGGAGATTGATAAAAATGGTACAGAATATACCCCATTAAATGTCATTCTTTATGGAGTAGATAATGAAGGAACAATCACTTGTCAAATCTCATTGCCATTATTATAAAAATTAATAAAATGAAAAAGATAAATTATATATTAATATTAATTTTGAGCTTTTGGCTTAATATAGTATTTGCTCAAAATCCAACAGTTCCTGGTACCAGTATACCTTCTACTTCTATTCACCATTCTCCTCCTCAATTGTCTTTTAATTTAGAGTGTGAGAATGGAAAAGTCAAATTGATTTATAATGATAAAGAAAATGATTATAATTTAATTGATCAATTAGGGAGTGGTTCATGTTCCCTAGTAGGTGCAGAAACATTAAGTACCAATACACTAACTTCCCAAACCTTCACCCACTCATCAGAGTACTATGAAATAGAAGATGTACTTCAAGCAAGCGCAGCTACTTTTAGTGAAGAATGGGGCACTGATGGAGATACGAATTGTTCGGCAGCTCCTTCAAGTGGTGCATATAATCCCTATGCACAAGGGAATAAAGGCATTTGGCGACTACATGAAACCTTTGCTTATGTTGAGAATAGAGAACAAGACGGCGATGCCGATGGCGAAGTAGATTTACAAACAGATGGAGTCTATACTTTAGAGTTATTCGATTGGGAAGACCCTACGACTAATGAATGTACTCAAAGATGGCGTAAAGTTGAAGAAGTTACTAAATACAGTATCAATGGAGCTGCCATAGAGAGCAAAGATGCCCTAGGAATTTATAGCAGTGCTTTATATGGTTATAATAACTATTTACCAATTGCTGTAGCCGCCAATGCAGGCTATTATGAAGTGGGTTATGAAGGCTTTGAAGAATTAGGTATTGGTACCTTAGATAATACCTCAAGCATGGAATCGGGACATTTAAGGTTTATGAAAGGTTGTAGCGATTATGAATTAAATCAAGCAACAGTAGAAGCCTATTTTTGGAATGTAGCAGATGGATTTAATACTTATATATTAGTACCATTAAGTTCATTGGGATTATCCGTAGCAGAAGTCAATGCTTCTAATCATCCCTTTATTGGCAAATCCATTAAATTAGAGACGACTTGCTATAATTACGACCAAACACCATTACTCCAATCCGAAAGATATGTCAATGCAGAAATTGCTAATATATCTATTGTTTACGACGATATAGACGGAGTTTCAGTTTCTCCATTTGACCATTTGGCAAGGATAGATTATTTAATGCAATGTGATGGAAGTACTTTTCCAACAGGAGATAAAGACCTTTGTTTCCCTAAAAATGGTCATGCCATTGTAGATATGGGCTATGATATAGGAAATGCAACTTCCTATTGGGGTATCAACCACATCACTGTGGTTAATAATATAACAGATGTATCTCATACAGGCTCTAAGTCTTTAAAAGTAAGTGGCTCAGCGATTATTCCTCAAACCTATTTAGGACTTCAAAAAAATGAAGAATATGTCATTTCTGCTTGGGTTTATATTGATAATGGTAATTTATCTACTTATGAAAACCTAGCGTATTTAGGCTATGGTAATGCAGGTGCAATGCCAAGTGGTAATATTATAGAAGGTTGGCAAAGAATTGAACATAAATTTACCTACAATGGCTATGCCGATAATATCATTTTAGGACACTTTGGAACAGATTTCTATATAGATGATATTCGAATTTTCCCAGCGGATGGTAATATACAAACCTATGTGTATAACCCTGTAGATTATAGAGTAGAAGCCATATTAGATAATAATAATTTCTTTACCATGTATGATTATGATAGTGAAGGTAATGTCATTTCAGTATCTAAAGAGACTTATGAAGGCATTAAAACCATTCAAGAAGCAGGCTCATACATCAGAAAAAATCCATTAGTAACACCTTAAAAATTTTATAAAATGAAAAATATATTTTCTTTAATATTATTGAGTATCTGTTTTATAAATGCTCTTTTTGCACAAGATTTTCATTCTGATATGAAAAAAATGAGTGCTGTATATAATGAAAAATCGTTTGAAACCAAGATGAAAATAGAAGTCAAACGAAATCAATCCATTATGATGACTAAAAATGCACATATCAAAAAAAATGATGATAATTATTGGTATAAAATAGATGAAGCAGAAATGCTTTTTAATGATAAATATTCTATCATGGTAAGCCATATTCAACAATCTATAGTCATCTCTAAAATGGAAAAAGGAGAAAATAGATATTTGCCTAAATCAGATAGCTTATTACTTAATGGAATGGATTCTTTGATGAATAAAAATACATGGGTGTATCAAGGGACTAAAAATGGTAAAATTCACTATAGAATTAATAATAATGAATCTGTGATTCAACAGGTAGATATTTACTTATCTGAATATAATTATACCATTCATCAAATCCATTATGATTATAATGACGAACTCATGGGAGATGATATCAAAGTGTCGATTGTATTCAGCGGTACCCATATCAATCCTCCTTTTGATAATGGAGATTTTAGCGAAAAACAATATATCTACCAAAAAGATAAAACTTGGAAAGCTAAACAAAGCTACCAATCTTATGAAGTCTTAGAGGTAGAGTAAGTTTAAATAAGACCTTAATAGGCATGAATAAACTAAAAAAACCTAGTTTTTAAAAAGAAAAATCTAAGAAGATGCTGCAAATAAAAAATCTAAAAAGAAATGCATTAATGATGATCATATTATTCATCAATATCATCGTAATCAATGCACAAGAACAAGGCGATAATATTGTAAGTTTCGTTTCGTCAATGGATAGAGTAAATATTGAAGATATGTTATTTCAACAAAACTCAATCCCTGAAATAGTGATAGAAGATCCTAATTTTTCAAATAATGGTATGGGCTTACCCGCTTATCTTTATGAAAAAGAAGTATCAATACATTTAATTTATGGTCGCGAAGATAGAAGTGATATAGAAGGAAATGAATTTAATATTATAGTAGGCTATGATTTGATATCTAGCACTAGTATTATAAAATCGGGTGAACTCGAAATTAGTAATACAGATGAAGGAGGCGAAGTGGAAAATGCTGTTAAAATTCCAGCTAATTATTCAGAGGTGAAAGCGATTATAAAATATTGGTGTATCAATGATGGTACTAATTCATATTGTTTAGTCAATAGTGATAATGACCCCAATACCAATGATTGCGGAATTACGCTACCCAGTGGTTATACCTGTATAACAGATGCTACTTTATTCGATTTAAATGCAGATGATGTTAGAGTAGAATTGAAATTTCATATCAATCAACATATCTTCTTAGATGGAGCAGCTACTTATCAAGAACTAGGAGGACAAACTTTTCACGACCTATCTCAAGGGGATAATAAAGCCCTTATTACATGGTTACACATCCCTGGTGCCGAAAAATACGAATTAAAATACTTTTTTGTAGACCAATACTTTTTAGATAATGCCTCACAGACTGAAAAAGATGCCTATTTTGCAGATAAACTCAAAAAGGCGACGATTATAGAAACCCATAAAAATTGGCATGAATTAACAATGACCTATCCCCAAGGAGAATTCTATTATAATATCCGAGCAGTAGGTCGTTTTATCAATGATGTAGGAGAAGATTTTTCAAAACCCAAATGGACCAAATGGTCAGATTGGGACTTGACGAATAATAAAATTGTCATAGCCACAGGGCAAGATATTGAACCATTTGAAGATAATAAAAATTGGCAGTTTACCGCTTCCTTTGCCGAAGAAGGTAAACACAAAAAAGTAGTCAGCTATTTTGATGGCAGTATGAGAAATCGCCAGACTATCACCCACTTGAATGATGCAGATGTCACCCTCGTAGCAGAGACGGATTATTCACTGGAAGGACAGAGTGTGATTTCTATTTTACCTGCTCCAGTAAGTAACCCTATTGATAATGATTTATATTTTAAAGATGCTTTTAATAAAAACAATTTAGGTGCCGCCTATAATTAT